>JAOTYS010000010.1 GCA_029861795.1 Gammaproteobacteria bacterium
AAAGCCGGATGACGTCTTCGTTGGTCAACTTGATACAGCCGTGGGAACTCGGCACGCCGATCACGTCGTCCGGGGGCGAACCGTGGATATAGATGAATCTACGCATGCTATCGACGTTGCCCATTCGGTTCCTGGCGGGCTCCAAGCCACTCAACCAAAGGATGCGCGTCAGTATCCAATCTCTATTGGGAAACTTACGCCGTAGCTCAGATGAATAGATCTCACCGGTTGGTCGTCGGCCCACTAGCACGGCGTTAGCTGGCAGTCCTGCCCCAATCCGGGCACGCACAATATGATCGCCCCGCGGCGTGCATTCACTGTTCATCTGTTCACCCACACCGTTTCTGGCGGTGGACACCGCCGCCTCCATCACCGGTGCGCCGCCACCATCGAACGCAGCCATTCGCTGCGAGAGAATGTCGATCTCGATATTGGCCACTGATCGGAATGCATTGGGAACGGACAAGTGACTAGTCATTGAGATAGTTCTGTCTTATGTCATCTAACAAACCGTCGCACGCCTCCTCGATCATATCGAGAACCAATTCAAAGCCCACTCCCCCACCAAAATACGGATCCGGCACTGCCACTTCTTGACGAGTTGCCGCATAAGACATCAATAGTCCGATCTTGTGCTCATTTCCAGCAGAGGAGATGGAGAGTAGGTCACGCTGATTTTGTTCGTCCATCGCTAGTACGTAGTCGAATTCATCGAGATCCTGTGGCATTGCCTTGCGCCCACGCAGCGCACTCAAGTCAATACCTCGTCGAGCGGCTGCTTGCTGGGCGCGCGGGTCGGGTGGTTCGCCCACATGGTAGGCATGGGTGCCCGCCGAATCGATGTGGATCCTAGATTTTAAATCTTGTTGTCCAGTCATGTGTCGAAACACTCCCTCTGCTGTCGGAGACCGACAGATATTCCCCAGACAAACGAACAATACTCTTACCATGGACACGCCCTAAGTATTAATGTCTGCACGCACAATGTCGATCACACACTAGCAAGATATTGGCGTGCACGCTCCAAATCTTGTGGCGTATCGATCCCAGGTCCGGGCATTTCACTCGCTTCACACACAATGATTCGCTCACCGTGCCACAGAGTGCGTAGCTGCTCCAACCGCTCGATGGTCTCCAGCTCGCACGGCGGACGTCGAGCGAACTGAGAGACATAGCCGGCCCGGTAGGCGTACAAGCCAATGTGACGGAATGCGCTGCGCGGGACAGCTTCAAAGTCCTGTGTACCATCCTCACAGCGTTGCAACCAAGGTGCGGGGGCTCGAGTAAAGTACAGCGCATAGCCTTGTTGATCACGTATCACTTTGACCACGTTGGGATCAAGCAGGTCCGCTGTGTTATCGATGGTATGACATGCAGTGCCAATGGAGGCGCGTGCCGAGCCTTCAAGCGCATCGACCACTTGGTTAATCAGTTCTCCCGGCATCTGAGGTTCGTCCCCTTGGAGGTTTACCACCACGCGATCCGCGGGAATGTCCAGGGTGCTAATTGCCTCCGCAATTCTATCAGTACCCGACGGATGGGTTGGCGCTGTCATACACACGGACCCGCCGAAACTTTCGACTGCACCACATACGCGTTCATCGTCTGTCGCCACCACCACCATCGAGGCCCGGCTTTGTTGCGCACACTCATACACCCATTGAATCAATGGCTTTCCGCAAAGATCTACCAGCGGCTTGCCCGGCAGGCGTGTGGACTGGAAACGCGCAGGAATAATGACGTCAAAGCCCATTTGTCCAGAATCAGCTCACTGTCTCTGCTGGGACAGCAAAATGCTTTGACCGTTCATCCAACAGCGTCAAGACGCAATCACCCAATTTCGGATCCGGACACACCTCAACTTCCAAAAACCAATGGCGGGCACTGGCGAAGGCTTCGCACTTTACCGCGTCCTTCTCAGTTATCACGATGGGATCCTTTCCTGCAATACCCAGATCTTCGGGCCGAAACCTGTGGTGATCGGGAAACACATGGGGCTGTATTTTCACACCAAGCTGTCGCAACTGTGAGAAAAAACGCTCAGGATTACCGATTCCAGCCACAGCATGCACCGCCTCGCCGGCAAAATGTTTTGGGCCTTTGATTGTGCCCGCGTCCGTTAGTTGCCTAAACCCCGTCGCCACCAACTCCATGGCCAGTTCCTTACCCTGGGGCGAGCCATTTGTCACTTTGATAGCCACACTGCTCAACCGAGAAACCGGCTCTCGCAACGGACCGGCGGGAAGACAAAACTCGTTACCAAAACGGCGCTCGCCGTCGATCACAGCAATCTCAATGTCTCGATACAATGCAAGGTGCTGTAGTCCATCGTCCGCAACAATGACATCACAGCCACCACGCTCAAGTAGTGCACGCGCGGCGCGCACTCGATTCGGATCCACCATTACTGGGCAGCTAGTACGTCGCGCGATCATTACCGGCTCATCTCCAACCAACGCCGGATCGCTGTGCCCATCGACAAATTGTGGCCAGGTGGCCGAACGTCCGCGGTAACCGCGACTGACAATTCCTGGCATGTAGCCTCGAGTTCTGAGCAGCTCAGCCAGCCAGATCACTAACGGTGTCTTGCCGGTTCCTCCTACAGTGATATTACCCACTACGATGACCGGCACATCGAGTCGACACGAGGACTTTATACCAACGCGGTACGCTCCATGCCGTAACGCGACCAACAAGCGATACACCCAGCTCAATGGCAGCAGCGCAATACTGACAGCGTCAGTTTGCTGCCAATGCCGTTGCAACCAAGTGGCAACCATTCTACGCGCTTTTGAGTGTCAGCTTGCGAGCTTCTCGGTGTGCGCTCGAGTGCGATACAGCCGGGCATACAATCCGCCATTGTTAATCAGCTTGCGGTGCGTTCCGGCTTCCTGAATGCGCCCATCCTCCAACACGATGATGCAATCGGCATGCTCAATAGTAGACAACCGATGGGCAATAATTAGCGTGGTGCGCCCGCTGATCAGCTTGCGCGTGGCATCTTGGATCAGTCGCTCGGATTCGGAGTCTAGCGATGATGTGGCCTCATCCAAGATCAGCACGGGCGCATCCTTGTAAAGGGCGCGAGCGATCGCAATACGTTGGCGTTGCCCCCCAGACAGTCTGATTCCCTGCTCGCCGACCACTGTATCCAAACCATCTGGCAGTTTGTCTGCAAATTCTATCACGTGGGCCGCTCGCACGGCCTCGCTCAGCTTTGCGTCCGAGGCATCGCCGCTATGACCATAAACGATGTTATTGCGAATGGAGTCATCAAACAGTACTGTCTCCTGAGTCACCATGGAGAGCTGTGCGCGTAAGTCGCCGAGTACATACTGATCTAACGGCAAGCCGTCCAACAAGATTTTGCCGGATTGTGGCAAATAGAAACGTAGTAGCAACGAAGCAATGGTGGATTTACCACTGCCAGAAGGACCCACTAGCGCAACGGTTTGGCCCGGCGCAATGGTAAACGAGACGTTGTGTAATACCGGGAGATTAGATGGTGCGTACTGAAACGACACGTCATCATACTCGATGTGCCCACGGGCTCGTTCGATGCGGGTTTGACCCGTATCCGCCTCCGGCTCTTCATCCATCATCGCGAATACACTTTGGGCTGCCGCTAAACTGGTCTGGATAGTCTCATTGACCCGTGCTAGTCGCTTCACTGGCCCCATCAGCATAAGCATGGAACCCAGGAAGGATACAAAGGTTCCCGCGCTTACTTCGCCACCGGCTACTGCGGCGGTCGCGATGTAAATAACCGCCGCGAACGCCGCGCCGGCGCAAATCAGAATGAGAGGCATGCTAGCGGCAGACACTGCTGCTTTTTTCATAGCCTGTTGTCGGTTCTTATTGTTAGCCTGACTGAACGTTTTGGTTTCGTACTCTTGGCCGCCGAAGGTTTTGACCACGCGTTGTCCCTGCACCGCTTCTTTGGTCACATGAGCGATGCCGCCGACGGTGATCTGAATGTTACGGCTGGTGGTGCGAAAGCGGGTACTCATGAGCCGGATGAAGAAAGCGATGACCGGCGCTAGCACCAGAAACACTAGTGTCAGCCGCCAGTTGAGATAGATCATCCAACACAACAGACCCAGCACTGTAAGGGTGTCTTTGCACAATATGGTCACCGACTGGGTAGTCCCATGCATGACTCTTTCAACATCGTAGATCAGCTTCGACACCAAACTCGCCGACGAATGACCATCGTAGAATCCGGCGGGAAGCCGGAGCAGCCGATCGAACATATGAGCTCGCAGATCGAACACCACACGCCATCCCACCCAACTAAGACAGTAGTTGCCGACAAAACCACTTAAGCCACGGACTAGAAATATCCCAATGACAATCGCAGGAATCATGCGGATAAACGATTGATCTTTTTCTACAAAACCGCCGTCCATGATGGGGCGTAGCAATGCTGCGAAAGAGGTTTCTGATGCAGCGGCAATCGCCATAGCCACCACAGCTAACAGGAATACTCCTTTGTATGGTGCGGCGTAATTGAGCAGGCGTCCGTAAAGCCTAACCCCACCCAAATCGGATTTAGGCGTGCTCACTTAGATTGGTCTTTGCCATCATCCTGCTGGGTGGCGAACGTCACATTGGTATAACCGAGTCTTCGCGACGTATCCATAGCACGAATCACCGCTTCGTGGGGTGTGCGTCGGTCGGCACGAATGACCGTAATCAAGTCGGCTCTACCACCTGCGGCGAGCTTTAGTGCGCGCCGCAGGCTTTGCGGTGTGGTGTTGGCTAGCTGCTTCGCCTTGTCCTCGGTGGGACCCCTAATCGCGTATTGACCGTCGCTACCAATGTTGATCTCCAGTAGGTTGTCGCCTTGGGTCCTTTCGGAATCAACAGAGGCTTCCGGCAGTTGAATGCGTAGTTGAGATTCTTTGGAGAAGGTTGTCGACACCATGAAAAAGATGAGAAGCAGAAACACGACGTCGATCAACGGCGTCAAATTGATCTGCAATTCTTCCTCGGTACGGTCGGTGAATCTCATGACACGCGATGCAAGGGAGTCACGGTGGGACGAGATTCCGACCGACGCAGACCGCGTACAATCTCTATGAGGCTAACCGCTTCTTGCTCCATGTTCACCGTCAGCTCGTTCACCCGACCGCGGAAGTATCGGTAGAACATAAGACTTGGGATGCCCACGGACAGGCCGGCTGCAGTTGTTATTAATGCTTCCGAGATGCCCCCCGCGAGCACCGTAGGATCGCCCACACCGAAGGCAGTGATGGAAGCGAACACTTTGATCATGCCGATCACTGTGCCGAGCAGGCCTAACAACGGGGTAATGGCCGCGATGGTCCCGAGGGTATTGAGGTAACGCTCCAGATCGTGCACCACATGCCGCCCCGCTTCTTCTACCGCTTCTTTCATCACGTCGTGGGTGCTGTGCATATTCTCCAACGCCGCCGCCAGAATCCTTCCTAAGGGCGAACTCTTTTTGATGGCGAGAGTATTCTGATTGTTTAGTTGCTGCGCTTCCACCAGCCGCTGAACTTGTCCCGCCAGACCCTTGGGGGCCACGGTACCCTTGCTCAATGTCCAAAAGCGCTCCACGATGATCCCCACCGCCACAACCGAACACAGCAGGATCGGCCACATCAGCCAACCCCCGGATCTCACTAGTTCATACACAGGCTTCGTTCCTTATGACAAGGTGCCGTTAACCGGCGTCGGAAGAAAATACACTTAAAGTCTAGCAAATGGCCAGAATAAAGATCTAACCCAGATAATGCACTTCCGCGGCAAATAGCGCACGCACGTATTCGCCCCACACACCGGCCTTAGCGACGGTGCATTGTAGCTTAGTCGGCGAACCAATAGCGCTGTGCTTGAAGACGATATTGGTATACAGTGATGCCACCCCGCCCAAAATGAATACGAATGGCACCCGACCCTGCGGTTGTCAGCACCGGGGTATCCCGTTCCGCATAGCGCTCCCGGACCTTTGGGTGTGGGTGGCCGTAGCGATTCAGGTGACCCACCGACACCAGCCCCAGTTGCGGTCGCACCGCGTCAATAAACGCTGGCGTGGAAGATGTGATACTGCCGTGGTGCGGAACCACCAGCACCGACGCCGGAAGCTCCGCGTCGTACGCCTGCAATAGTGCTTGTTCTGCCGGGGCTTCGATGTCTCCCGTGATCAACACCGATCCGAACTCCCCTGACACCTTGAGTACACAGGAGGCGTTATTGTCCCGCGGCGATGTGATAGTTACTGGGCTTAGTATCTGAAAGACAACTCCGTCCCACCTCCAGTACTGCCCGGCCAAACAGTGTGCGCCGTTGGACACTTTGTGGGGCACGCTGCTAAGTACTCGTGTTACTCGAAGATGCTTTGTCAACGAGGCCATGCCGCCAATGTGATCGTTATCCCCGTGGCTGACGATAACAGTGTCTACAGTTTTGACTCCTTGTGCGTACAAAAATGGCACCAGTGCCACCTGGCCCAAATCAAACGTAGGTCCAAACCGGGCGCCGGTGTCATAAACCAGGACATGCTCACTTGTCCTTACCACCACCGACAAGCCTTGCCCCACATCTAACAGCGACAACTCAAACTCGCCCGGCGAAGGTGGCAGCGGTCGCAGCAAAAACAGCGGCGCTAACCACAATGTGCCCAGCCAACGTGCCGGAAATCCTCTAGGGGCGAACAACAGCAAGATACCTACTGTCGCGGCTAATAGTGTCCATGTCGCCGGGCGGTGTTGCACCCAAAGCGAAAGCGGCTGGCTGGCGAGCCAATCCAGGCCGAACCAGATGGCGTCGAAAACACCGGCCGCAATGCCTAATAGCAAACGAGCGCCGCCCAATAGTCCAATGCTGTAGGCACCGATCGCTAATAGCGTGAGCGGGACAACAGCGAATCCCACCACTGGCACCGCAACGGCGTTGGCGATGGGGCTAACTAACGAAGCCTGCTGAAACAACAAAATCAACAGTGGAAATAAACCCGCACTCAGAGACAATTGCACGTAACCCCATCGCCACCATACAGACGTCGCTGACCCTGGCGATCGCGCGGTTATCGCAATGATCGCCACAGCGCAAAATGACAGCCAGAATCCCGGGGACATCACCGCGAGCGGATCCCATATCAGCACGGCTAACAGCGCAACCGCCAGCAGATGTGAGATGCTGGTCGTGCGTTGCAACAAAACCCCGATCATCACCACCGCTAGCATGATCAACGAGCGTTGCGTGGGAATGGAGAATCCCGCAAGTGCAGCGTACACAAAGCCCACCACCAATGCAGCAATCGCGCCCGCCCTTGGTGCCGCCAAGCGAAGTAGTGCCCATCCAGACGTCCGCCATAACAATGAACCGAGCCAATAGCCGAACCCACCTGCTAGCCCAATATGCAGGCCCGAGATCGCCACCAAGTGGGCCGTGCCCGTGCTACGCAATATTTGCCATTGTCTGGGTTCAATACCGTTGCGACCGCCCATGGCCAGCGCAGCAATGATCCCACCGGTAGGATGCTGCCTCAGCGCATCATCAATGAACTTCCAAAGCCGCCAGCGATATCTATCTAAGGAGTGACGGCGTGCAGGCGAAAGCCTGACAATGGCGCTATGGGGCTTTACATAGCCGGTAGCGCGAATACGCTGCTGAAACAACCGAGCCTCATAATCGACACCACCGGGATTTTGAAACCCGCGTGGTCGCTTCAGCCGTACCCGCAAACGCCACTTCTCCCCCAACTGCACAGGCACGGTGGTGTCATACCAGCGTAGTTGAATCTTCCCGGGCGACGGGTAATTGGTGTCACCATGTGCCAACGACACGACATCAAAATTGAACCGGACCGATTGCGCGGACCAATGTGGCAGATCAACCACCACGCCTGTGAGCCAAAGATCTTCACCTTCAAGTTCACTGGGAATCGTGCGAGATAACACCGAGTACGCAACACCAGCGGCCCACAGCATCCCCAGCGAGTAGACCAGCAGAACCACAAACGCCCTGCAACGATAGGCAGCGAACCCTATTGGGATCAGCAACAACGACCACCAAAACGAAGGAAATTTCGGTAGCTGCTGGATCAGCAGCACACCGGCAAGAAAAGCGAGTGCGTGGATGCGGATATCTTGGCGTCCTGCCATAGCGGGGGTAATCCGTTACTTAAATGATTATACTGTCCTCCAATGGTCAGGAAAAGCTTCTTGCGTTACCTGCCTGAGCAGCAAGTTTCCAACCATACCCTTCGGCAGGTGTTCGGTGATCGTTTGCACGACCCAAACCTTTGGCACCTGAACAGACAGTCGGTGTCGGGTGGAATCGCCATAGGTCTGTTTTGTGCATATCTGCCCATGCCGATGGAGATGGTGCCTGCGGCACTCGGCGCAATCGTGTTTCGCGCAAACCTTCCTATTGCCGTGTCTCTTGTGTGGATTTCAAATCCACTAACGTGGGTGCCCTTGTACGGACCCGCATACATCCTTGGCGCGAAACTGTTAGGCAAAACGCCCGCTCTGCTCGATGAAATGACGGTTCACTGGCTGGTGCAACACTTGGCGTCGCTGTGGCTAGGTTGTCTAATCATAGGGACAGCGGTGTCGGTCGCAGCCTATTTGATGATACGGACACTATGGCGTATAAGAGTGGCGAGTCTGTGGCACAGCCGACGCAGCCAAACTCGAACCAAACTCGCTACAAAGGTACCAAACGATCCGGCCTGATCATTGCCTACTGGCTCCAGCCGACGGCATCACCACACCATCCTCCAGATACAGTACGCGCTGCATGCGCTGCGCCAACGACTGATCATGGGTAACCACTACCAAGCTGGTAGCTAATTGCTGATTGAGCTCTAACATCAAATCGTGAACTTTGGCAGCGGTCTTGCGATCAAGGTTGCCAGTCGGCTCATCCGCTAGTACGCATGCTGGCTTGGTAACCAAGGCACGCGCCACCGCAGCACGTTGACGTTCTCCACCGGAAAGCTCCCCGGGTTTGTGCTTCAGCCGATGACCAAGTCCGACCTGTTCGAGTATTTCGGTCGCGCTGGCGAACGCTTTATCCGCCGGGCTGCGACGCACTAGCAAAGGCATCGCCACGTTCTCCAACGCAGTGAACTCGGGTAGCAAGTGGTGGAATTGGTAAACAAAGCCAAGCGCCCGGTTACGCAGCAACCCGCGGGCACGATCCCCCATCTGACCCAGATCTTGGCCGGCCAACTGAACGCTGCCTGAGGTAGGCGAATCCAGCCCTCCAAGCAAGTGCAACAAGGTGCTCTTACCAGATCCAGAAACACCTACGATGGAGACCTGTTCGCCCTGCTCAATTTCCAAATCCACGCCTTTCAGTACTGGCACTTCCACAGTTCCCTGCAAAAAGGTTTTGGTCATCGCGTGACAACTGATCACATTCGTACCCATCACTCGTATCTCAGGGCTTCCGCCGGCTGGGTACGTGAGCCGCGCCATGCGGGGTATAGCGTAGCCACCAGGCTGATGAGGAATGACGCGGTACAGATCTTTATCACATCTGCCCAACGCATATCGGCGGGGAACTCGCTTAACACATAAACATCAGCGGGAAAGAACTCGATGCTAAAGAGCCTCTCAACAAAAGGCACCAGCGTTTCAATGTTGAGCGCGGTGATCACGCCCAAAATTCCGCCAAGCAGCGTGCCGACAAAACCAATTATCGTCCCCTGCACCACAAACACACCCATGACGCTTGCGGGGCTTACCCCCAAAGTGCGCAGAATTGCGATGTCCGCGCGCTTGTCAGTTACCACCATGACTAAGGTGGACACGATATTGAACGCGGCCACCGCCACGATGAGCAGCAGGATGATAAACATCACTCGTTTTTCAACCTTCAATGCCTTAAAGAAATTGGTGTGCTCGCGGGTCCAGTCGCTGATTGCGTAGTCACCATTCAATTGACCTTGAAGTTCTTCATTGACTTGCCGAGCAAAATAGATGTCGTCAAGCTTTAGTCTGATACCACTGACCTGCTCACCGCTACGATAAAGCTTACCGGCGTCACTTATGTGAATAAGTGCCAAACCACTGTCGTATTCGTACATGTCCAACTCGAAGATACCCACCACAGTGAAGCGCTTGAGACGTGGTAGCAGCCCAACGGGGGTCACCTGACCGGCGGGGGCCACCAGCATGAGCTTGTCACCTACATCAACGCGTAATTGCCATGCCAGCGCGCTTCCGAGCACCACGCCGTAGTCACCGGCCACAAGATTAGTTAGCGTGCCATGCTTCATACTAGATTCGAGATCGGATACGGTCGTCTCTTGCATCGGGTCGATTCCACGAATCAATGCACCGGTGACCCTAGAGCCCCGGCTCAACATCCCCTGCCCCAAGATGTAAGGTGCCTTACCTACCACACTGGGATGCTGCGTCGCCTGATCGCTAACTTCTCGCCAATCGGATAGCCATCCGTTAAAACCACTTATGGTGACGTGGGAAGCGACAGATAGAATTCGATCTCGCAGTTCACGTTCAAAACCGTTCATCACCGACAGCACAGTGATAAGCGCCCACACTCCCACGGTTATTCCCATCATCGACGACAACGAGATAAAGGAGATGAAATGATTGCGGCGTTTGGCGCGGGTGTAGCGCAGCCCGATAAACAGCTCAAATGGGCGGATCATCGAACGGGAGTGGGCGTCAGCTTCGCGGGCGCATTTGAGGAAACAGGATGACGTCGCGGATGGACGGACTATCGGTAAACAACATCACCAGTCGATCGATCCCAACGCCCTCTCCCGCCGTCGGTGGCAGTCCATGCTCCAATGCGCAGATATAATCCGCATCGTAACGCATCGCCTCCTGGTCACCTGCCTCCAGCGCGCTGACTTGATTGCGAAATCGCTCCGCTTGGTCTTCTGGATCGTTCAACTCGGAGAATCCGTTGGCGATCTCGCTCCCCGCGATAAACAACTCGAACCGGTCTGACACCGTAGCGTCGTTGTCATTGCGGCGTGACAGCGGTGACACTTCCACCGGGTACTCAGTGATATATGTGGGCTCCCTGAGGCTATCCTCCACCGTTTTTTCAAAAATCTCTAGCTGAATCTTGCCGATACCGTACTCCGGCTGCAGCGCAACTGCACGCTCTTCCGAGAAGCGCCGAAGATGATTAAGATCATCGATGTCTTGATCACTCAATTGCGGGTGTTGTCGCAAGATCGCTTGCTTCAAAGTCAATCTGGTAAATGCTCGGGACAAGTCGAAACTCTCCCCCTGGTACTCCACCACTGGTCCTCCCAGCACTTGGGTGGCCATCTCCCGCAGCATCTGCTCAGTCAAGTCCATCAGATCGAGGTAGTCCGCGTAAGCTTGGTAGAACTCGAGCATGGTGAACTCTGGATTATGTTGCGTGCTGATACCTTCGTTGCGGAAGTTTCGATTGATTTCAAATACACGCTCCAGACCACCCACCACTAAGCGCTTGAGATTGAGCTCTGGGGCCACTCGCAGGTATAGATCCATATCCAAAGCATTGTGATGTGTCTGGAATGGGCGGGCCAGGGCACCCCCAGGTATGGACTGCATCATTGGAGTTTCGACTTCCAGGAAATCACGCTGTTCCATGAAGCGCCGAATAAAATTCACGATCTTGGTTCTAAGCCTAAACGTGCGCCGAGTTGAGTCGTTAATGGCCAGGTCAAGATAGCGCTGTCGATAACGCATCTCTTGATCTGTCAGGCCATGAAATTTTTCCGGCAAGGGGCGTAGGGCTTTAGTCAGCACTCGGATCTCATCTACCCGCACGGTGAGCTCCCCCTTATTAGTCTTAAACACCGACCCATTGGCGCCGATGATGTCACCCACGTCCAGTTGCTTCATTAGCTGCCGGTAGTCCGCCACACCATCGCTTTGCAGGAATAATTGAATCCGACCGCTCACGTCCTGGATATGGCCAAAGCTGACTTTACCCATCATCCGTTTGGACATCAGCCGACCGGCCACCTGGACACGAACGGCCTTTGTTTCAAGCTGCTCTGCGTCCAGCTCGCCATAGGCTTGGTGGAGCTCAGCCGTAAGCACATTACGCCTGAAGTCATTGGGAAAGGCGTTGCCCAGACTGCGCAACTGAGCAAGCTTGGCGCGACGCTGTGCGACTTCGTCGTCTATATTATTCATTATTATTCAGACTATTATGTTGTATATTTAAACTAATTACTTATTTGGTTTTGTTTAAAGACCCGCCTTCAAACTTGCCTCAATAAACTGGTCCAGCTCGCCGTCTAGCACTGCTTGCGTATTGCCCACTTCTATACCAGTTCGCAGGTCCTTAATACGAGACTGATCCAATACATAAGAACGAATCTGACTACCCCATCCGATATCTGCCTTACTGTCTTCCAGGTCCTGCTGAGCCTCGCGACGCGTTTTCATCTCCGCCTCAAACAAACGTGCTTTGAGCATAGCCATGGCCTCAGCCTTATTGCGATGCTGTGACCTATCACTTTGGCACTGAACCACAATTCCAGTGGGATTGTGGGTGATACGAACCGCGGAATCCGTGCGATTAACGTGTTGCCCGCCCGCGCCACTGGCACGATAAGTGTCGATCCGGAGATCCCCCGGGTTGATCTCGATTTCAACGCTATCGTCTACCTCCGGATAGGCAAATACCGATGCAAACGATGTGTGGCGTCGATTGCCCGAATCAAACGGTGATTTGCGAACCAGTCTATGGACCCCGGTCTCAGTGCGCAGATAACCGTACGCATAGTCTCCGAGGATCTTTATGGTGGCGCTTTTGATGCCGGCCACCTCACCTTCGGAGACTTCGACAACCTCAGTCTTGAACCCGTGCATCTCACTCCAACGCAAGTACATCCGTAGCAGCATCTCCGCCCAATCTTGGGCCTCAGTACCACCAGACCCAGACTGGATATCGACAAACGCATTGCTGGCATCCATCTCACCGGAGAACATGCGTTGAAACTCAAGCTGCGCCAACTCCTGCTCCAATTGACTCAGATCGACCTCAACCGCTTGCACCACTTCCTCGTCGCTCTCTTCCTTGGCCAATTGCAATATCTCCTGCGCCTCGGAGAGGCCGCTTTGCATGCGCTCAAGGACTCCCACCACTCCTTCTAGCCGAGCGCGCTCCTGGCCGAGTTCCTGCGCCTGCTTGGGATCATTCCAAACATCAGGTTGCTCCAGACGCAACCGAACTTCTTCTAATCTTTCGCGCTTGGTGTCGAAGTCAAAGATACCCCCTTAACGACTCCGATCGAGTTCCGAGATCGTTTACTTTCTCGATTAGTTGATTGAGTTCCATGTGAATTCGAATCTCGCAAACATTTAGGAGCTAGCTCACGGGGGCGGAGCATACCGGAAACAGTGCACCGATGGTATGCAGCCACGCCCGTTGGTCACAGAAACCGGCATCCCACTGGACGGGTCAAGAGTGACTTTTTGGCCACTACGCATACAATGCACCTCATTACCATGGGTACCCTCATATGAATGTCGGCGGCATCCATTATCGTACGATATGGCTGGATCGGAATGGCCGATCCGTATGGGTGATCGACCAAACCAAACTACCTCATGCATTTGAGACCGTACAACTGCGCGCATTACAAGACGTAGTCGTCGCGATCCGTAACATGGTGGTGCGGGGTGCGCCCCTGATCGGTGCCACTGCATCCTACGGAATGGCGCTGGCGATGCGGGGAAATTCCTCAGACTCAAGTATCACCACGGCGTACCAACAACTGTTAGAGACCCGGCCGACCGCGATTAACCTGAAGTGGGCGCTTGAGAAGATGCGTGGCGCCTTGATGGAGCGGCCAGCCAACGAACGAGTCGACGCCGCTTACGCACTAGCAGGCCAAACCTGCGACGAAGATGTCGCTCTATGTAAGACCATCGGAGAGTACGGACTACCGCTCCTGGAAGAGGCGTCAGAGGCTTTGGCAAGCAAACGACCTCTTAACGTGCTCACGCACTGTAACGCTGGATGGTTAGCCACTGTGGACTGGGGCACAGCACTTGCACCCATCTACCTCGCTCATGACAACGAGATACCGATTCATGTGTGGGTGGATGAGACCCGACCTCGCAATCAAGGTGCGGCCCTCACCGCATGGGAGTTGGGCCAACATGGTGTTCCGCACACAGTTGTGGCCGACAATACCGGCGGGCATTTGATGCAACGCGGCTTGGTCGATTTGTGTATCACTGGCACAGACCGTACCGCTGCCAATGGTGATGTTTGCAATAAAATCGGTACCTATCTCAAGGCACTGGCAGCGCGCGATAACAACGTACCGTTTTACGTTGCCCTGCCCTCCCCTAGCATCGATTGGTCGATCCGAGATGCCGCCAATGACATCCCCATCGAGCAACGGGACGGCGCCGAAATCACCAACGTCACCGGCGAGTCTGATGACGGTAAGCTTGTAAGCGTGCGGATCGCACCCAAATCCAGCGCCACAGCCAATTATGGGTTCGATATCACGCCCGCACGGCTGTTGACTGGTTTGATTACCGAGCGCGGCGTATGCACGGCATCCGCAGACGGACTGGCCACCCTCTATCCCGAACACGCTACCTTGAGTGACCAATGTTAGCCCCGGAACATCCCACGGTGTACATCAAGGCTGGCACCAAACTGTGTCTGACTGCCCCAATGCACCAGAATGTGGTTTAATACTAGTTCTGAAACAGGTTAAGGATAGAGCACGCAGTTAAGCAGAGATCGAATTTGTTAGTTCGAGTTGGTCAGTTGAACGAAGGAGGTTGATTATGGCACTACATATTGGCGAAGAGGCTCCTGACTTTACGGCGGAGACCACTGAGGGAACGATCAATTTTCATGAATGGATCGGTGACGGATGGGCGGTACTGTTTTCGCACCCTAAAGATTTTACGCCGGTATGCACCACCGAGCTTGGTTATCTTGCGGGGAAGAAGTCTGAATTCGCTAAACGTAACTGCAAGGTAATTGGGCTTAGCGTCGATTCAGTTGAGGATCACAAGAAATGGGCCAAGGATATCGAGGAATCCCAGGGCCACGCCCTCAACTATCCATTGATTGGCGACACCGACTTACGGGTTGCGAAGCTGTATGACATGATTCATCCCAACGCAAGCGGAACGGCAAAGGGAAGAACGGCCGTAGACAATGCCACAGTGCGGTCCGTGTTCATCGTTGGCCCGGACAAGAAGATTAAGCTAATGATCACCTACCCAATGAGCACCGGGCGCGACTTTGATGAGGTATTGCGCGTACTGGATTCGTGCCAACTCACCGCCAAGCATAAGGTCGCGACACCGGTGAACTGGAAACAGGGCGATGACGTCATCATCGTTCCAGCCGTATCTGACGACGAGGCTAAGGAAAAATATCCCGGTGGATGGAAATCACCTAAACCCTACATTCGGATCGTTGCGCAACCGAATTAAGTGTTTTCTTCTCATTCAGGCAAAGAGGCGCCACGGGCGCCTCTTTTTTTGGATGCCAGGCCGCGCCTAAGCCAATACACTCTTCATCAGGCTGCCAATTTCCGCCGGATTCTTAGTGACCTTTACGTCGGCATCCTCTAACGCTGCAATCTTCTCGGCTGCGGTGCCTTTGCCGCCGGAGATAATCGCCCCCGCGTGTCCCATGCGTTTGCCCGGCGGGGCCGTGACTCCGGCGATGAATCCCACCACCGGTTTGGTCATGTGTTGCTTTATCCACTGCGCACACTCTTCTTCATCGCTACCGCCGATCTCCCCGCACATAACAACTCCTTCGGTCTGGGGATCATCGTTGAACATGCGCACCACATCCACATGTTTCAGGCCATTGACCGGGTCTCCACCGATGCCTACACAAGTGGATTGCCCCAATCCCAATGTTGTGAGCTGATGCACTACCTCGTAGGTTAACGTACCCGAGCGCGACACCACGCCGATGGATCCTTTTTTGTGGATATATCCAGGCATGATCCCGATTTTGATTTCATCCGGAGTGATCACACCCGGGCAATTAGGTCCAACCAACACTGTTTTCTTTTGGCGCATCTTAGAACGCGTCAAAATCATATCCTTGACCGGGACCCCTTCGGTGATACAAATCACGACATCCATGTCTGCCTCCACCGACTCGTCGATAGCAGCCGCTGCAAACGGCGGCGGTACATAGACAACGGCGACATTGGCGCCAGTCTGACGTTTTGCCTCTACCACAGTATTGAAAACCGGAATGCCCTCCACCGACTGTCCGCCCTTGCCCGGCGTTACGCCAGCCACAAAGGTCTCTTTGCCAAGCGCATATTCAAGGCAGTTTCTTGTATGGAATGCACCCGTTTTGCCAGTAATGCCCTGGGTAACGACCCGTGTATATTTGTCGATCAGAATGGACATGAATCAATTCCTTGTTGCGGCCACCGCTTTTTCCGCGGCATCCGCCATGGTGGTGGCAGCAGTGATCGCCACACCGGAGTTGGCCAAGATGTCACGGCCAATCTCCACATTAGTACCCTCTAGTCGCACTATCAGCGGTACCGTGAGATTGATCTCCTTAGCTGCAGCAACCAAACCCTCGGCGATCACATCGCAACGCATGATACCGCCAAATATGTTTACCAAGATCGCTTTCACGCCCGGGTTATGCAACATGATCTTAAACCCTGCAGTGACTTGTTCAGTGGTCGCACCGCCACCCACATCCAAAAAGTTGGCGGGCTCACTACCATAGAGCTTGATGATATCCATGGTCGCCATTGCTAGGCCTGCGCCGTTCACCAGACATCCGATATCGCCGTCTAGTGAGATATAGGATAAACCGTATTTTGACGCCTCTATCTCCGCCGGATCCTCTTCGTCAAGATCGCGTAGTTCGTTAAGTTCTGCATGGCGAAACAACGCGTTATCGTCAAAGTTGAGCTTGGCATCTAAGGCGATTACTTGATCATCGCCGGTAACTACCAATGGATTTATTTCTGCGAGAGAGGAATCGGTTTCCCAAAAGGCGTTATACAAACCGATCAAGAATTCTCGTGCTTTCGCCATCGCTGCCTGGGGTACATCGAGTTTGCTCACCAACTGGTCGGCCTCCGCATCGCGCAGGCCGGCGACCGGATCGATCGTGAGCTTATGGATCTTTTCCGGTGTTCGCGCAGCCACCTCTTCGATCTCGGTCCCCCCTTCTGAACTCGCCATCATCACCACACGCTGGGAGGCGCGGTCCACCACCACACCGACATAGAGTTCCGTCTTAATATCTATGCCTTCCTCTATGAGCAAACGCTTGACTTGTTTTCCCTCTGGCGTGGTTTGGTGGGTAACTAACGTCATTCCCAGAATCTCGGATGCTCGCTGTCCGACCTCATCAAGCGAGCGCGCGAGCTTCACCCCACCTCCCTTGCCACGACCACCGGCGTGAATCTGCGCCTTGACCAACCACAACTCACCACCTAGTTGTTGTGCGGCTGCTACGGCCTCATCTACAGAAAAACACGCTAGCCCTCGAGGCGTCGCCACGCCGTATTGTCTTAAGATTTCTTTACCTTGATATTCATGTATTTTCATAACTTTGTAAGCCGCACGGGTGACAAAAGACGCGATTATACCCTTTCTGTGAAGTCGTTCTGGAAAAGCAAGCCGACAAGGCGTCTACACAAATTAGGCATCGTCGCCTGAGTCGCAGTCAGGCATGGCCGCCCGCTTTGCGGCCTGCGCAACTTTCGGAGAAATCCGCTGGTTCAACCTGGGATCGAACTGGGTAGGCAGAATGTAATCCGAACCAAACGACATCTCTGTGCGTCCGTAAGCGGTCAACACTTCTGTAGGCACAGACTCCTTAGCCAGATCGGCCAGCGCATCCACAGCCGCAATCAGAATATCTTGGGTGATCTCTCGGGCCCTGGCGTCCAACACTCCACGAAAGACAAAAGGGAAACACAGAGAGTTATTTACTTGATTAGGAAAATCGGAACGACCCGTGGCAATGATGATGTCATTACGTGCCGCACGAGCAACATCCGGCATTATCTCAGGAATGGGATTGGCCAACGCGAACACAATAGGGCGATCGTTCATAGACTTGACCATTGCCTGGCTCAACAGGTTTGGTCTGGACACACCGATAAAAATATCCGCACCCATCATGGCCTCTGCAAGGGTGCGCGACGGGGTGTCGACAACGAACGCCTGCTTATAAATATTGAGATCCGTGCGTTTAGTGTGAACCACACCTTTACTGTCCACTAGCAAGAAATTCTCTCGTTTTATCCCTAGTGCAAATAGTAGACGCGCAGTAGCGACACCTGCTGCACCTGCGCCGAGGCAAACCACGCGCGCGTCCTCTAAGTGTTTACCCTGAATCTCTAGCGCGTTGAGTAGCCCTGCACTGATGATCACCGCTGTGCCATGTTGATCGTCATGAAATACCGGAATATCCAGTCGTTCGCGCAAAGCCTGCTCGATCACAAAGCATTGCGGGGACGCAATATCTTCGAGATTAATGGCACCGAAAGTTGGTGCGATGTTCACGACCGTCTCTATAAAAGCCTCTGTGCTCGGTGCATTGATCTCAATATCAAATACGTCGATGTCGGCAAAACGTTTAAACAAGACGGCCTTACCCTCCATCACCGGCTTGCCGGCCAGCGCGCCCACGTTCCCCAGACCCAGAACGGCGGAACCGTCGGTAATTACCGCCACGAGATTACCCTTGTTAGTAAACCGGTAAGCATTTTCAGCGTCTCGTGCGATCTCACGCACAGGCTCTGCCACACCAGGGGTATACGCGAGCGCCAAATCCTTCGCGTCCGTAAACGGCTTAGTGGGTTGTACAGAAACCTTCCCTGGCCGAGGCAGCTCGTGGTACTCGAGCGCCTTGTCTCTATCGTTACTCATATGGCTTGTCTAACCCCTTGTTTGCAAAGCTCAGTCACCCTTTGCCACGGCGCGACGTGTGTCGGTGATCCACTGACTCCAAGAGCCCACATATAAGCGCGAGCCAGACATTCCAGCATGCTCCATGGCAACCAGATTGTGGCACGCGGTCACACCGCTGCCGCACATATGGATCGCTTGGTTCGGCGCGCGTTCACCCAATACTTTTTTGAAGTGTTCAGCCAGACGAGGCTTAGCGAGAAACTGTCCGTTATCATCGACATTCTCTGAGAACGGAAGATTAGTCGCACCGGGGATGTGCCCCGCAACTGGGTCTGTGGGCTCATCAGCACCGATGAAGCGCGCCCGGGCACGCGCGTCTATCACTACGCCGCGCCCTCGTTCCAGAATTCGCTGTACCTGGTCGGCATTCACCCATAAATTGTCCTGTGGCGAACCTTGAAACCACACGCCGCGCACATTTGAGATCTCGTCGGTGACCGGAAAACCAAGCTGCTGCCAAACGCCAAATCCACCATCCAACACAGCCACGCGATCATGTCCCATCCAGCGTAACAACCACCAAAGCCGCGCCGCGATGGCGCCCTCGCGATCATCGTATGCAATAACTTGCTGCCTGCCATCCACACCGCAGGCACCGAGCCAGGCGGCCAAATCAACTGCATCGGGCAACGGGTGACGACCGCTGCCTGGCTTAATGGCGGAAGCGAGATCTCTATCCAAATCGGCGTAATGTGCGCCTGGTATGTGATCCTTTTGATATGCAGCGTGACCATACGTGGAATCCGCTAGAGAGAAACGGCAGTCGAAGATTACCCACCCGGGGTCGCCTAAATGCTGTTTGAGTGCTTGCGGTGCAATGATTGCTCTATAGCGCTTAGTCATGACTGATGGACTGACGATTTACTCCCCGGTAAATTATTGCGCCTGATCATGAGTGATTGGCTGACGACTACTCCCCGGTAAACTTGGGTTCACGTTTTTCAAACCACGCGTTCGTGCCTTCTAGATTGTCACGCGTCAAGGCTGTCTGCACCAACGCTTCAGTCTCAAAATTGAGCGCCGTATCAAGCGACGATTCACCGGCCGCATCTAACATCACTTTGTGCAGTTGCACCGCCACCGGCGCACGGCTAGCAATACGGGTTGCCAATTTTTGCGCCTCGGCCCGAACCTCTCCATTTGCCACCACCCGGTTGACCAAGCCAATACGATGCGCCTCGGTGGCGCTGATAAACTCCCCGGTATAAGCCAGTTCCCGTGCCCGCGCCAAACCGACCTTACGGGAGAGCAAGAACGTGCCGCCGTTGGTGATGGTGACACCTATGTTCACTTCGGGGAATCCAAACATGGCGTCTTCGCTCGCTACCACCAAGTCACACGCGACACACACTTCGCATCCTGCACCCACGGCGTAACCTTGCACCGCCGCCACTACCGGAAATCGTACAGTACGAATAAGTCGTGTACTGTTCTGCAAGCTCTTCTGCCACTCACGCAACTGACTCGCTGTCAACTTACCAGACTTAATGTCCTCGTTATGTTCCCGTATCTCACCAACGTCATGGCCGGCAAGAAACGAACGCCCTTCCCCGGCAAGGATCAGACAACGGATGTCGCGATCTTTGTCCAACTCTGCCAACTTCTCGTCCATAAGAAACCACGTCTCAATAGTCATCGCATTAAGCCGCTGGGGCCGATTAAATGTAAGCCATGCGACATGGCCTTGTTTGTGCACAATAATCCTATCGTCCATTATCTATTCTCCCGGCGTACGCCCAAATGCTAAACGGCAATTGTTAGTTTCGCCCTCAGGCGAACAACCTTGCGTGCGCCTAAAGACGCACCTACCAAGCATACCATTGGGTTGCAAAGGCAATTTGTAGGTTCGCCCCTCAGGCGAACAACCTCGCGTGCGCCTAAAGACGCACCTACCAAGGATACCATTGGCAATTGTAACTTCGTCCTCAGGCGAACACGCTACATTTGTATCCATACATCTCTCGATCTCAGGATTTGTTGAGCCTCACTCCGGCTGCTTCTCGATCCCAGGTGTGAACAGTGACACCTCTTTCCCGCAGTTGAAATTTCTGGATCTTTCCAGTTTGTGTCTTTGGCAAGGTTTCGACAATCTCGACGTAGCGTGGGATCATAAAATAGGCCATGCGTGGTTTCAGAAAATCGATCAGCTCAAAGGGATCGATGTGACGGCCTTCTTTGGGGACAATCGCCACCATCACCTCTTGTTCAGTATGCTCCGAGTGCACCGGAACAACAGCACACTCAAGCACATCGGAATGTCCATTGATTTCTTGCTCTACCTCCATCGATGAGATATTTTCACCTCGCCTGCGGATAGCATCTTTTACTCGATCGACAAAGTAAAAGTTGCCTTCAGCATCACGCATGAGCATATCACCGCTATGTAGCCACAAATTGCGCCACGCCTTAGCGGTAGCTTCAGGATCGTTCCAGTATCCTGACATCATAATCCAAGGCTCTTTGGACCTCACCACCGCCTCGCCAGGGACACCGTGAGGCACTTCGTTGTCGTCTTCATCCACAATACGCACTTCATAACGATCAGAGGCTACCCACCCACAGGTTTTGTTGTCCGCTAGATCAAAACCCGAACGTGTGGGAACATTTACCTCGGTGGAACCCCAAGTCGTTGAAACCGAAACATCAAACCGCCGCTTGAATGCTTCGATCTCCGGCAGTAACGGGACGACCAACATCCGCTCCATCGTATTGTTCGCGTCGCTCGGGCTTTGCGGTTGGCGAAAAAGAAAGTTCGCCATCGCACCCAATAGGAAACTGCATGTCGCACCATAGCGTTCTACATCACGCCAAAACTGCTCTAAACTAAATCTGCCCGACAGCACCGCTGTCGCACCGACAATACAGCACGCGTAGATCACCGCCCATTGGCCCGCGATATGAAACAGTGGCAAGGGTGCGTAGTACACATCGCTATCCTTTAGCTCCAGCAGTTCAATCGCGCTACGCGCGTACTCATAGGCGTGTACCTGAGTGATCATCACACCCTTAGACGCCCCAGTGGTGCCAGAGGTATACATCACCGCCATCAGATCGTTGTAGCGAGGAGCAGCTTTAATGGCAGCATCCGAGTGCGACAACAGATCATCGTATTGCACTATTTTGAATTGACTCACAATACCGCCAGGCAGGCCCTCCGCAATTGCTGCCGATTCAGAGAACAGAATGAGTGTTCTCAAATACTCAAGTTTGTGCGCCACCGCTTCGATGCGATCTAAGAACTGGCGATCGATGATCATAGTGGTGGCCCGAGAATCATTAATCACATGAGTCAATACCGAGCCTTTTAGATGCGTGTTAACAGGCACCTCGATGACACCAAGCTTAGCCACTGCGCACCACGTCACAATAAACTGCGCCACATCCGGCAGCATAAGCAATAGCGTTTGCCCGGGCTTCAAACCAGCAGCGGTAATCCCTCGTGCGAGGCGATTGGAAAGGGCATCAATTTCACGGTAGGTGTAGCTGTTCTCGCCTGACACCAACCACGCCTTATCGCCACAACGCTGCACGCGCTTGTGAAGCACCTGAGCCAAGGTCTGTTCGCCACGCGGTTCTAACATCGAAGGGTTACGCCAAAACGAGCGAGCCAAGATACAATGCCAGTGTATCAAGAAACTGTAAGATCGACCGCCAGGACCAAGCTCCAGGAACACCACAACGAAGGAAGGAAACCTATGAAGCGAATCTGTGTATTTGCCGGCTCTAGACGAGGGGCTATGCCGGAGTACTCCGCGGCCGCCAAGGCACTGGGGCGTGAACTCGTCTCCCGCGGTCTGGGGTTAGTCTACGGCGGCGGCAAGTTAGGACTCATGGGCGTAATTGCCGACCAAGTATTGGAACTCGGAGGACATGTAACCGGCATCATCCCAGACTCGTTGATCATCAAGGAACAAGCGCACCAGGGGGTGAGTGAAATGCATGTGGTTACAACCATGCACCAACGCAAAGCTATGATGGTAGATCTTTCAACCGGTTTTATCGCGCTCCCGGGTGGATTGGGCACCCTGGATGAGACCTTTGAAATATTGACCTACAACCAGCTGGGCATACACGATCATCCTTGCGGGCTACTAAACGTTGAAGGTTACTACGATAGCCTGCTGCATTTTTTGAACCACTCGATCGATCAGGAGTTTGTACGAGAAGCACATAAGTCGTTGATCATCGTGGACGCCGACGTCAGCCAACTGGTCGATCGTATTGCAAGTAATAACAGCTGACCCAGCTTTAGATCGCGCGCTTGGAAATCGATGGGAAGTACACTAAACAAGAAGCCTACTGCAAAGCCATGTTGAAGGATCTCGGATAATGGAACAACAATGGACCACGATCGGGTTAATGCTGAAGCTTCTTGGCAAGCTGGTGGTGATGTGCCATCTCTGCTCCCAGATCCACTCTGGGTAATCTGCCGTTAATGACGCGCCACTGGCCCGCCACCATCACACGGTCGGCTCGCGACGCTCCGCAGAACAAAAGTGCGGCCATGGGGTCCCCTGCCCCTGAAAAACGCAGTTCGTCTAGTTTAAACAGGGCCAAATCCGCTTCGCTGCCGACAGTCACACAACCGATGTCTGAACGACCTAAACATCGAGCAGATCCCTCAGTCGCCCAACGCAAAACGTCCCGGTGAGACACCCGCTCCGCACCGTATTGCAGCCGCTGTAACAATAGGGCTTGTCGCGCTTCTTGAATTAGATTGGAGCCGTCATTCGAAGCAGAACCATCTACTCCAATGCCTACCGGCACACCCGCCTGCTCCAGGGCAAGGACTGGGCAAACGCCCGAGCCCAGCAACATATTGGATGAAGGGCAATGGCTTACACCGACCCCTGCCTCTCCCAAGCGACGAATCTCGCCATCATTGAAGTGAATCCCGTGGGCCAACCATACGTCTTGGTCCATCCAGCCGACTTCTGCCAGATAATCCACTGGGCCCATGCCAAATGTCTGTTTACAAAACTGGCCCTCGTCCTCGGTTTCAGCCAGGTGAGTGTGCAAGCGCACACGGTGTCGCCGGGCCAATTCCGCTGACGCCAGCATTAACTCTTTGCTGACTGAAAATGGTGAGCATGGTGCCAAGGCAATCTGAATCATCGCCCCTTCCGCGGATTGGTGATAACAGGAGATCAAACGTTCGCAGTCGGCCAGAATCTCATCCTCGGTTTCAATAACCAATGATGGCGCCAACCCACCCTGTTCCTGACCAAGGCTCATCGAACCGCGTGTAAAGACAGCACGCATCCCCAACGATTGAGCCGCTGCGATCTCAATGTCGATGGCCTGCTCGAGCCCCGATGGAAATACATAGTGATGATCACTTGCGGTAGTACAGCCGGATAACAACAGTTCCGCCATAGCAAGCTTAGATGCCGATTCAATCATCTCGGGGGTTAGCTTCGCCCAAGTGGGATATAGGCTCGTGAGCCACGGGAACAACGACTTGTTCATCGCCGGCAGGAAGGCTCGCGTCAGGGTTTGAAAGAAATGGTGATGGGTGTTGATGAGTCCAGGGAGGATGACATGCTGGCTTGCGTCAAATGTTTGTTCCGGCTGATGTTTAGGCCGAGCGCCCTGGGCAACAAGCTCCACGATTTGCTGCCCCTGTACCACAATCCCGCCGGATGCGCCTTCAGCGAGCACGGCCAATGGATTCTTGAGCCACAGCCGCAACCCGCGTGAATGATCCTTTGTCATCCCGCAGACTACACCTTGGACTCATTCGCGAGCGCGGCGCTTACCTCGTACGTCACGCAGAGAACATAAAATATGAACAAATGATAGGGACAAGTGTGCCGACCGCCCCCAAGAAAAGTGTCCCATGGAGGCGGTCGAAAGCTATGCTCTATTTCGGCAACGTGCCTTCAACGCCTTCCACGTACCAATCCATGCCGAGTAACACATCATCGCTCAACACCTCGCCTTCCTTGACAGCGATTTCACCATTCTGCTTATTGATTGGGCCTTGGAAAGCATGGAGTGTCCCAGCCGCTATGGCTTGCTCGGTCGCCTTTGCGTCGGCCAACACTTCAGGCGGTAGCGCGTCTTCATTGTAGGGCGCCATTTCAACCATGCCGGCAGCGATGCCATCCCAAACATTCACTGATTCCCAGGTGCCATCCATTACAGCCTTTGCACGCGACACATAATAATTGTCCCAGTTGTCGATGATCGCAGTGAGTTGAGCCTTGGGTGCAAACGCCGTCATATCCGATGCTTGGCCAAAACCGTATACCCCCCTGTCTTCCGCCACTTGCAACGGCGCTGGGGAGTCTGTGTGTTGGGAGATTATATCTACACCCTGATCGATTAAGGCCTTGGCGGCATCGCCCTCTTTGCCGGGGTCATACCACGTGTTGATCCATACCACCTTTACCGTGGCGTTTGGATTCACACTGCGTAGGCCCAGGGTGAATGCGTTAATGCCACGAACCACCTCGGGAATTGGGAACGACGCGATGTAACCGATGCTATTGGATTTGGTCATGCCACCCGCGATACGCCCCAAAATGTAACGTCCTTCATAGAATCGCGCTATGTAAGTACTAACGTTATCGGCGCGTTTATAGCCTGTTGCGTGTTCAAACTTGACGTCCGGAAACTGCTTGGCTACCTTGACCGTTGGATTCATATAGCCAAACGACGTGGTAAAAATAAGCCCATGGCCACTAGAAGCGAGCTGACGAATTACACGCTCTGCGTCCTGACCTTCCGGCACTGATTCCACAAAAGTAGTCTCCACTTGATCGCCGAGGGCCTCTTCAATGGCTTGCCGGCCGATATCATGGCGGTAAGTCCAGCCGTGGTCGCCTACCGGCCCCACGTACACAAAACCAACCTTGAGCTTCTCGGCTTGCGCAGATCCGACGAACCCAATGATACCCATGGCGAATACACATAAAACATGAACAAGTTTCGATCTCATGACCCCTCCTAAAGGTGGACTAAACAATATATACCGTCCCGCTTTATGCCGCGGGATGAAAGATCTTCCCGATACAAGCCGGCGCGTTGAGCTTAACACGAGTGCTGTCGCGAGAAATCAGAACTAGCACCGCCACCGTAACCAGATACGGCAGCATCGACAGGAACTGTGACGGGACGCTTAGCCCGAAACCCTGGGCATGCAGCTGCAAGATGGTAATGCCTCCAAACATATAAGCCCCAAGCAACACCCGCCCTGGTTTCCAGGTTGCAAACACTACTAAGGCTAGTGCTATCCATCCCCGGCCTGCGGTCATGTTTTCGATCCACATCGGGGTATAGGAAAGCGTCAAAAAAGCGCCGGCTAAACCAGACATCGCCCCACCGAATAATACAGCGAGATATCGAATTCGCACAACGTGATAACCGATGGAGTGCGCGGCATCATGTGATTCGCCCACCGCACGTAGGATCAGACCGGCACGGGTACGATATAGAAACCAACTCACCACGATTACCATGACTACAGACAAGTAGATCAAGGCATCATGGGAAAAAAGAATGCGGCCAACCACTGGAATCTGAGACAGCAACGGAATATCGATGGTGGGTAACCGATCCACCGGTTGTCCCACAAATCCAAGCCCGAGTAGGGAACTCAAGCCCACTCCGAACAACGTCAGCGCGAGACCGGTAGCGACTTGATTCGCCAACAAGGTTAGCGTCAGCACGCCGAACAAGAACGCCATAATCGCACCGGCAATTATCGCCGCCAATACACCTAACACAGCGCTGCCGGTAGTGACGGTAGTGGCAAATGCAGTGACCGCGCCGATCAACATCATGCCCTCCAAACCCAAATTGAGCACTCCGGACTTTTCCACCACAAGTTCACCGGTAGCGGCAAACAATAATGGCGTCGCCGCGCTGATGACGGTCAGGACAATGGGTACAAACACGTCGACGTTCATGATGAAGTTACCGTCGCTGGTTTTCCGAATCGGATGCGATACTTGATGAGCACATCGCACGCCAACAGAAAAAACAACAGCATACCCTGAAACACACCTGCAATGCCCTGGGGCAGTCCCATTTCAATCTGTACGGTTTCTCCACCCAGATATGAAAGCGCCAAAACCAATCCAGCAACGAGAATTCCGAGCGGATGCAACCGCCCCAGGAATGCAACAATAATCGCGGTAAAGCCATAGCCCGGGGAAATCGAAGGCAGCAGTTGGCCAATGGGGCCAGCGACTTCGATGATCCCAGCCAGGCCGGCCAAACCGCCCGCTAACAATAGTGCAAACCAGATTATTCTGTTGCGTCTAAATCCAGCATAGTCCGACGCGGCCGGCGCAAAGCCGCTCACCTTGACCTGGAAACCAATCATGCTGCGAGCGAGTAATAGCCACCCAACCAATACCACAAAAAATGCGATTAACGCACCGATATGAAGCCGTGTACCTGATAACAATATCGGAGCTATCGCGCTATCGGGAAACAAAACCGACTGGGGAAAGTTGTAGCCGGCGGGGTCGCGCCATGGCCCATGCACTAGCACACTAAGCAGCAGCGTGGCGACATAAGTCAACATCAGGCTAGAAAGAATTTCGTTGGTGTTGTAGCGGGTTTTCAACAACGCCGGTATGGCCGCCCAAGCCATGCCTCCGAATACGCCAAGAATCATCATCGCCGGTAACATTAACGGATTTTCGCTCTCTGGAAAGTACACCGCTAACGCTCCGCCTGCGATGGCTCCTAGAGTAAGCTGACCCTCTGCTCCAATGTTCCAAACATTGGCACGAAAGCCGATGGCGAGCCCCACTGCAATAAGCACTAGCGGCGTGGCCTTTACGAACAATTCGGCGAGACCGTATCCGCTACTGATGGGCGAAACAAAGAACGTATAAATCGCCTTAAACGGCGGATATCCCAAACTTGCGAACAACACCATCCCAGTTAGCACAGTGAGCGCAAGGGCAAGCACCGGTGTGAGTAATACCATATGTCGTGCGGTTTCCCCGCGCGACTCCAATCTAGGCAACACCGGATTGTTCCTGTTGGTCAAGATCCGCGATGTTCGCCCCGCCCATCAACATGCCAAGTGACTCGGCGGTGACTTCTGAGGTTGGCATGGCCGACGATAATCGTCCCGCAAAAATGACTGCAATGCGATCACTGATCGCCAGTAGTTCATCCAGATCCTGAGACATCATCAGAACGGCGGCGCCATTGGCAGCAAGATCTAACAGCGCCTGATGGATAGCGCTAGCCGAACCTGCGTCGACTCCCCAAGTCGGTTGTGCCGCAATCATGATGTCGGGTGACTGCAAGATCTCCCGACCAACAATGAACTTTTGCAGATTACCACCGGACAAACTGCTTGCTGCTGAATCCACTCCGCTTTGCTTGACTCTGAATTTGTCACATATGTTTTTGGCGCACAAACGTGCTTTTTCATAACTGATGAGTTGACGGCTCGAAAGTTGCTGACGTCGATACCCACTCAATACAGTGTTATCGACGAGAGACATGTCCGGGACCGCACCATGACCCAACCTCTCCTCCGGAACGAACGCAAGGCCCAAGTCCCGCCGAGCTTTGATGCCGAATGTGCCACACGGCTGTTCGTTTAATACGACTAAGTCATTGCTGGGCAGTGTCACCTCTCCTGATAGAACTTCTAACAGTTCGGTTTGCCCGTTACCGGCTACCCCTGCGATACCAAAGATCTCCCCGGCATAAACGTCAAAACTAATGTCATTGAGTGCTACG
>JAOTYS010000718.1 GCA_029861795.1 Gammaproteobacteria bacterium
CGATCTGAGCATTTTGTCGTTCGGTGACTTCGTCGACAACTTTCTGTTCCGCATCTCTGAGCGCGGCGATTCTCTCATCGGCCTGACCGCGAATGGCATCGACTTTTTCCTGGCGCTCTTCTTCCAATCGTTTTTCGGCCCGGACAATTTCGTCGTCCAGACGCTTCAGCGCCCGCGCCCGAGCCTGCTCGTCGACGCTGGTAATGACATACTGGGCAAAGTACAACACGCGGTCCAGGTTGCGGCGTGAAATATCTAGAAGGAGGCCCAAATATGAGGGGACCCGACGTGTATACCAGATATGCGCTACGGGAGCGGCAAGCTCGATATGCCCCATTCGTTCGCGCCGAACGGAAGAGCGTGTGACCAGCACGCCACATTTTTCGCAGACAATGCCCTTGTAACGTACTTGCTTGTATTTGCCGCAATAACATTGCCAATCTTTCGTTGGGCCAAAAATGGCTTCGCAAAAGAGGCCGTCCTTTTCCGGCCGCAAGCGGCGATAATTGATGGTTTCCGGCTTGGTGACTTCACCGTAAGACCAGCTCCTGATCTCTTTTGGAGAAGCCAGGCTAATGCGTAAGGCGCGGAAATCTTTTACATCCACAATGAACCTCCTGGTAGTTCAATAATTTGCTTAAAAAGAAACTCAATGATCATCTTTATGATTAGCTAAATATTGCTCCGTTATATTCCTGTTTTGATGTCCAAGTCGTTCCGAAACCAGGCTAAGATTTTGGGTTTCAAGTAACAGTTGCCTGGCAAAAGTGCGGCGGATGGACTGGGCCGACACGCCGACCAATCCGGCAGCTTTGGCACAGTCCGCAATGATGCGTTGAACGGTTCGCTTTGAGATAGGCCGGCCCTCCTGGTTGAGAAAAAAACAGTTCGTGTTCGGGGTTTGAGGACGCACCTGCAAGTAGTTGTTGAGGGCACGACAGACTTTGTCCTGGAGAGGCACGCGCCGACGATTGGTTCTATTATAGTTTCGACTTACTTCCAAAGATACGCCGGGATAATCGAATGTCAGATCGTCCATGGTCAGATTTACAAGCTCACTGACCCGCAGCCCGGCGTGCAAGAGCAACCGTAAAATCGCCTGATCCCGTCGTACCAAACCGGCTCGCGTACCATTCTCAGCTGCGGTCAGTAATTGATCAATCTCTTCTTCCGTCAGGATTCGTGAGCCGGTCTGGCCATCGGTCTGAAGCAGCGCCACGCCGGCCGTCGGATCGTCAGAGGCTACCCCAAACTCTACGGCAAAAGCAAAAAATTTCCTCAGCGCCATCAGGTGACGGTTGACGGTTGAGGTCGCTCTGTTTAACTCCTGAGCCAAATACTCTCGATAGCGACGAACGTGATCCTGTCTCGCCTGTGAGAGCGAGAAATCGGGCGTCAGTTCACATCTACCCCAACGCAAGAATGCCCGTAGGTCGGCCAAGTAATTGACGATGGTTGAGGATGCTAGAGCCGCATGGCTTAAAGTTTCCTCGAACCTGGTTAATATTACATCATCTTGATATGAGGGCATAAAATCGACCCAAGCCGCCGGTCAATAAATCGGCAAGTAGACCTTGGTTATAGACGTATTAGAGACGACTGAATTTTGGTTGCTGGTAAGCCGTACCGAAGCCTTTCAGCAACATGTAACATATAAATGAGATTTTACCGGTTCAAAACTTGGTGTGGCAGGCGTCATTGGGGCCACAAAACACCAAAAATTGCGCCTTTCCAGATAAGGCGCAACCTTTCATAGATTGTAGAGTCATTAATTTCGGGGAAACTCTTTTACTGAAACCTCACTTTATACGCAAGAATTATAGTCCATCTAACTCGGTATGTCAAGTGAAATCGGGGTTTTAAGCTTGAAATCCTTGAAATTAAGCCGTTTCGCCTATGTTATGCCGCAAGTAGGCCTCGATGAAATCATCCAACCGGCCATCCAGCACTGCTTCAGCATTGCCTACTTCATGATTAGTGCGGTGATCTTTCACCATTTTATAAGGGTGAAGGACATATGAACGTATTTGGTTGCCCCAACCCGCCTCCACGTGTTCACCCTTCAAGCGAGCTTGCTCCTCCTCCTGCTTCTTCAACTCCAGGTCGTACAATCGCCCCCGTAAGATGCGCAGCGCGGTTT
>JAOTYS010000212.1 GCA_029861795.1 Gammaproteobacteria bacterium
ACTGACACAGGGTCTGAGCCGGGTCGGGACGACTCGCCACCGATATCGATGATGTCCGCCCCTTCCGCCTGCAAACGCTCGACCTGGCGCAGCGCATTGTTGCGATCCAAAAAAAGACCCCCGTCCGAAAAGGAATCGGGGGTGACGTTCACCACACCCATGATCGCGGCTCTCCGCAGATCTAGCTTGCGGCCTCCGCAATCAAGTTCTATGGCAAATGCCTCGCAGACTAGGTTTGGTCGCCTGCCGGCTCATCCATGCGCGGCTTGATCTCCGGCTTAGGTTTGTCCTTAGTCTTGCCTTTGTGTCCAGGGTCACCCGGGGTGGAGCTGTCGAGATCCGAAGGCGGACGCGGTTCTTTGCCGGCCATAATGTCGTCGATTTGATCCGCCTCTAGGGTCTCCCATTCCATCAACGCCTTGGCCATGACCTCCACCCTATCCCGGTTTTCCTCAAGGATTTTCCGTGCCCGATCGTACTGCTCCTCCACGATCCGGGTGATTTCGGCATCCACTTTCTCAGCAGTCGCATTGCTCAGGTTCTTATGGGTGGTGACATCGCGCCCCAGAAATACTTCAGACTGATTCTCGCCGTATACGCGGGTACCCAAATCGTCACTCATTCCCCACCGCGACACCATGTTTTGCGCAATCTGAGTGGCCTGCTCAAAATCATTAGAGGCGCCTGTGGTCATCTGGCCCATGAACAGCTCCTCGGAGATACGTCCTCCCATCAGCACTGCCACGCGGGATAGCAAGTACTCCCGGTCATGACTATAACGGTCCTCTTCTGGAAGCTGCATAGTGACGCCCAGGGCACGGCCACGCGGAATAATAGTGACCTTGTGCACCGGATCGGTATTCTTGAGGACCTTGGCAACAACTGTGTGCCCCGACTCATGGTATGCGGTGTTTAACCGCTCATGTTCCGGCATAACAATGGAACGCCGCTCAACGCCCATTACCACCTTGTCCTTGGCTAGCTCAAAGTCTTCCATATTCACTAGCTTCTTCCCCGACCGGGCTGCGAACAAGGCCGCCTCGTTCACAAGGTTTGCCAGATCCGCCCCAGAGAATCCGGGGGTGCCGCGGGCGATGATATTGGGCTCCACATCGTCATGCAGAGGCACCTTACGCATGTGTATTTTGAGGATTTGCTCGCGCCCGCGGATATCTGGCAGCGGTACATACACCTGACGGTCAAACCGCCCCGGGCGCAATAGCGCTGGATCGAGCACATCAGGCCGGTTGGTCGCAGCGATCACGATGACGCCTTCATTGCCATCAAAACCATCCATCTCCACCAACAATTGGTTCAGTGTTTGTTCGCGCTCGTCATGCCCCCCGCCCAGTCCAGCGCCACGCTGGCGCCCGACCGCGTCAATCTCATCGATAAAAATGATGCAGGGCGCATTCTTCTTGGCCTGGTCGAACATATCGCGCACCCGGGATGCGCCCACACCGACAAACATCTCCACAAAATCGGAACCGGAAATCGTAAAAAACGGCACTTTGGCTTCGCCTGCGATGGCCCTGGCAAGCAAAGTCTTGCCCGTCCCCGGATTGCCGGTCATCAATACGCCCCGCGGAATACGACCGCCGAGCTTCTGAAACTTTGAGGGATCGCGCAGAAACTCCACCAGCTCCTGCACCTCTTCTTTCGCCTCCTCCACGCCGGCAACGTCGTCGAAGGTCACCTTGTTTTTGTCTTCCGTGAGCATGCGTGCGCGACTCTTGCCGAAGCTAAGAGCGCCACGTCCACCACCGCCTTGCATCTGGCGCATAAAAAAGATCCACACCCCGATCAACAACAGCAGCGGAAACCAACTGATGAAAATCTGCATCAACAACGAAGGACCCTGCTCGGCCTTAGCCTGAATCGCAACACCGTTGTGCAGCAAATCACTAATCAGCTCCGGGTCATCCGGCGCGTAAGTTCTAAATCTTTCACCGGTCTCGGTGATCCCTTCTATGGTCTGACCTTCTATGACTACACGCTCTATCAAACCCGTTTTGACTTCGGCCAGGAAGGTAGAGTAATCGACGAGGCGACTGTTGGCGCCGTCACGGGGCGCAAAATTTTGAAAAACCGCCATCAACACCATTGCGATTACCAGCCACAGAATTAGATTTTTCGTCAGGTTGTTCAAACTTTACCTCGGATATTGGATTCGCTCTGTCTTAACAAATGGCTAACGACCTTAACAAATGGCTAACGACCGACACCAAAGTCGGTTACCTAGTTTTATGGACATCTGCCTCATAGGCTCAATTGTGCGCTGTTACCCAACCTGTTACAACCACTGTCGCTAGCCGCTATCGGTACCCCGAAAATCCTTTGCTACAAGGTATGTCTCCCTGCTGCGCCCACGTGACGCAACAGGCTTGCGACTTAAACATTGACTAAACATTTGGCCTAGACGTCGTCGCAAACTGATCGCGTCTTCACCCTCAAATACTTTGACAAGCATATGGTTACCCGGTTTCAGGACCTCGACGACGAAGTTCGCGGCCTGCTCACCCAGCGCATAGCTACGGGCCTGATCGACACTGGCTATACCACTAATATTGGGTGACATATCGGAGATTACAAGGTCCGCGTGACGATCCCCCAAGTGAGCTCGGACCTGTTCAATCACTGAACGCTCGCTAAAGTCGCCTTGGACAATGCGCACCCCCGGCACGGGGTCCATAGGTAACACATCCACTGCCACCACAATTCCGCTATCTCCGACCCGCTCGACCACATACTGAGACCACCCCCCCGGCGCAGCACCCAGATCCACCACTACCATTCCAGATCGTAACAGACCATCGCGCCGGTCGAGTTCCATAAGTTTATAGACGGCACGCGAGCGATACCCTTCACGCCGAGCGCTTTTTACGAAAGGATCGCGTTGCTGCCGATCTACCCAGCTTTTATTACGCTTGTGACGCCCCCTAGACATACAAACTCGATTTTTGGTTCCACGGTGAGAGCGGGCCCACGATACATGAGATAATACCTCTATATGCTGGATCGTCTGAGTACTTTCGCGCGCACAGCTAAACATCACACGGTGCCAATTGCCCCATATAATGAGTCTCACCGGCAAACAGTTAAATTATCTACGTGGACTCGCCCATCACCGCAACGTGGTGGTAGCGGTTGGCGGGCCTGGTCTGACCCAAAGTGTGGTCAATGATATCGATCGCGCATTGGCACACCATGAGTTGGTAAAGATCAAGCTGGCTATTTCAGATCGCGATGAACGCCGAAGCTGTGTGACGCGGATCTGCAAACGCACGGCAGCTCACTCCGTCCAACAAATCGGTCGTGTCGCGGTGGTGTATCGAGCCGCCAAAGACCCTAAGATCGTGTTGCCCGGGATTTTCAATGCTGAGTGCTAGGAGTCTGCGCCTACTATGTGCTGTTTATTCCTAGCGCTAGGTGGACATCCCCAGTTACCGCTGGTGGTAGCGGCTAACCGCGACGAGTTCTATGGTCGAGCCACAGAGCCTGCAAGATTTTGGGTCGATGACGGCCAGATACTGGCCGGTCGCGATATAGAGCAGGGCGGTACCTGGCTCGGACTGACTCGCAGTGGCCGCTTTGCCGCGGTGACTAATTTTCGAGAGCCTGGACGCGCCAAACCGGACGCCCCTTCACGGGGCCATTTGGTAAGGGACTTTCTCCAGGGTCAGGATGCCCCCGATCAATATATTGCCGATCTCGCACAAATCGGTGCCAACTACAACGGTTTCAGCATCGTAGTGGGCACTGTCGGCCAGCTGATGTATTACTCGAACCGAGGCGAGGACCCGATACAGCTCGATTCAGGAATATATGGACTCAGCAATCATTTGTTAGATACAACCTGGCCAAAGATACGCCGTGGTAAAGACAAGCTTAAACGGCTGTTGGCGACGCCGGCGGGGCCATCGGCAAGCGACCTGCTCAATTTGCTGCAGGATCGCACTGTCGCCGATGACAAAGAGCTGCCACAGTCGGGGCTAGAGTTGCAGCAAGAGCGCGTGCTGTCCCCTATCTTTGTGGCCGCAGAGAGTTATGGCACTCGCTGTTCTACGGCGATACGTCTGAGCTACGATGGCTCGCTTGACTTCACTGAGAGAACTTTCCCGAGTCACAGCGTGGTTCCCACCACGGTTCGTTATGACGTTGAGTTAGCGAGCCCTGCGGGCGAGCCCGCCCACCAGGTGCGCTGATGAACCGAGTGGATCCGTCTCGACAGGCACCTGCACTACTACCTGTGAAGCAAGCGGAGGCAATAGTGCGCGACCGCGAACGGACCGCTGGGCTCGCAGCCCGCGCTGCACAGAAGGCTGAAAAGAACAAAAGGGCGCTGCGTAAGGTCTGGGACGACTTGTTAACGCTGATTCGTCTAATAGCAGCATGGGCCAGACGTGATTACACACACGTGCCTTGGTCCACCATCGTCGCCGACGTCGCGGCGCTGATCTACTTTGTCAATCCGTTCGATCTGATTCCAGATTTCCTAAACGTCTTCGGCCTCATCGATGACGCCGCCGTGCTTGGACTTGTGGTTAGCGCCATCAGTGAGGACCTCTCCAGATTCAGAGGCTGGGAGCGGGAGCACCCCCGATCAGATTTCCCACCAGCAGATAGTGTCGACCCGGTAGAATCGGTTAATCCAACAAAGACAGAATAAGTCCCGCCTGCAGCTTAGGTTCAAAGCTGGTGGACTTTGGCGGCATCACCTCCCCCATGTCGGCGATCGATATCAGATGGTCGATGCTGGGTGGATATAAGGCGAAGGCGATAGCACATTCTGAGTTGCAACGACATTCCAGGCCTTCCAGGCCTTGCAGTCCACTGACAAATTCAATGTCTTCACTGGTTCTCGGATCATCGATGCCAAGTAGTGGCGCAAGTATGCGATCCTGCAGCACCATTACGTCCAACGACGCCCTGACGCTATTCGTACCGCATTGGTCGGGGCGTAGTCGTATTCGATACCACACTCGGCCCAGCAGCATACCGTACTCGTGTGGCCGTTTAGGTTTGGCTTCGCGGGCACATCCCGTTCCCAGCTCGGTTACTTCAAAGTCTCTATCCAATGCTTGCAGCAGCGATTGAGGGGTATGACCATTGAGAGTACGCACGCAGCGGTTATAGTCGAGAATCTGCATTTGGTCATCGGGAAATAAAACTGCAAGAAAAAAATTATAGGGTTCCTCACCGCTATGTTGGAGATTCTGCTGCTGCCGTAATCTGCTCACCAACGCAGCGGCCGCGGTGCGATGATGGCCGTCTGCAATGTAGCAACAAGGAATCGTATCAAACAGTTCAACCAGTTTTGCGATATCTGGTTCCCGATCTATGCACCACAATGTGTGGCCAACAGCATCATCCGCCACGAAGTCCAGCATCGGATCTGACTGAACGAGTTGAGCCACCAGGTCATCAATTTCCTTGCAATGGCGGTACGTGAGAAACACTGGGCTGGTGTGCGCCCCTACCACATTGATATGCTCAGCGAGCCGCTCTTCCCGGTCACGGCGAGTATGTTCGTGTTTTTTGATCTTGCCATCGTAATACTCCGTCGCCGCCACACTGACGACGACACCGATCTGGCTGTGATTCCCCATGGTGAGGCGGTAGAGGCAAAACCCAGGTGTCTTACTCTCTTCATAAACTCCACGACGCAACAGAATCTGTAGGTTGTCCGCGCTTTTCCGAAGCAACTCATTGGGGGTGGGGCAGACGCCCGATGGAAATTCATTCTCAGGGCGAATGACATGAAGAAAGGAAAGCTCGTTGCCCGCTGCCTTTACCCGGGCTTGTTCCGAGGACAACACATCCCACAATGGTGCCGCCACCCGCTTAGCGAGCGATGCTTTAGGCGTCAGGCCTTTAAATGGCCGTATAGCGGTCACCAGAAACTACTCACTTGCTTGTTATTACTCACGACGGGTCAACCGTTCACACGTTGGAATTCCCGCATAAACTGGGCTAGCGTATCTACACATGCCTTAGGCAGTGCGTTGTAACAGCTCGCGCGGCATCCGCCAACGCTACGATGGCCCTTCAAGCCAATTAGTTCCGCGGCGCCGGCTTCGGACAAGAATTTCCTTTCAAGCTCTTCGCCGCGCAATCTAAACACAATGTTCATCCGCGATCGGTATTTTTCATCAATTGGGCAGTTGAAAAAGCCCCCACTCTGGTCAATTACCTTGTATAGGACATCTGCCTTCTCATCAGCCATGCGCTCAATGACTGGGAGCCCGCCCAACCCTTTCATCCATCGTATCACCAACAACATCATGTAAATGGTAAAAACGGGCGGCGTATTGTAGAGGGACAAACTCTTGGCATGGATACCATATCGTAGGTAAGCACCTATATCCTGATTTAGCTCTTCAATAACGTTTTTCCTTATAAAAACCACGGCCATACCCGACGGAGCAAGATTCTTTTGCACTCCTCCATATACAAGATCAAACCTCTCCCATGGTATCGGGCGACTCATAAAGTCTGAGGACATGTCCGAAATCATCGGCACCCCGGCATTTGGCCAGTCGGCGTAACGTATGCCACCAATAGTTTCATTTGAGGTGATGTGCAGATAACGCGTTCCATCCCTTAGCTCAAGTTCAGAGTCCGCCGGCATGCGAGTATAGTTGCATTCAGAACCGTCCCAGGCCACGTACACATTACCGTAGAGCTTAGCGTCGCTTATGGCCTTGCTCGCCCAGGAACCAGAATCTACGTAAGCGGCTACATTGTCCGGTTTGAGAAAATTCATTGGCACCATAGCGAATTGCAAAGTGGCGCCGCCTTGCAAAAATAGGATCTCGAAGTCGTCCGGTGTCCCGAACACGTCCTTGGCAAGGCTCATGGCCTCACTATGTACCGAGTCGTATTCTTTACTGCGGTGGCTCATTTCTATGAGGGACATACCTGCACCGTGAAAGTCCACAAACTCCTGCTGCGCCTGCTGCAAAACCTCAAGGGGCAGCGTGCAAGGACCAGCTCCAAAATTGCATTTTCGATTGCTCATGTTTCAGCTCCAGACTTATTGCAGGCCAGATCTCGTTAGACTCGGCGGATCCCAACATGTGATGTCTTGCATCCCTTATGTGTTCCGGACGGAAAGATGGATCACGTCATCCAAATCACCGATGGCAGAGATCACCTGTGGGGATATCTCCTCGCTTACATGAATTGTGGCGCAGGCCGCCTTGGCACCATCAAACACCTGATTCTCCATTTGCTCCACATTGATACTTGCCTTCTTGAGCACTTCCAGCACCGCTGACAGCACGCCGACACGGTCGAAATGCCTCACTGTTAACACTGCGGAACCTAACGGTTTAGTAGAAAGATTCACACAGTTCATTACGTTTCCCTTTTCAAACACCTGCAACACTTCAACCACTGTTTCGGCGATAGCATTTTGCGCTTGCTCGGTAGAGGCACCAATATGGTGCGTACCGTAGACATTAGGATGGGTGGAAAGCGAAGTGAAAAATTCACCGACCCCGGAAGTAGGTTCGTTGTTATACACGTCCAGCCCAACACGGATCCCCTTCGTCTCCATGGCCCGAATCAAGGCATCATCATCAACAATCTCTCCACGGGATGTATTAATAATCACGGCATCCGGTTTCATGTGGGAGAGGAATTCTTGGTTAATCATCCCCTTGGTCTTGGCATTTACCGGGACGTGGAAAGAGATCACATCGCAGGTTTCAGCCAGGCTAATAACATCAGTGACGAAGGTAATACCGATTCGGTTGATCCGTTCCTGAATATGCCCTGAACGACCTGGTTTTGCCATAGCATAGATATCCATTCCAAATGCTCGCGCCCGTTCTGCAAACGCTATACCTATTTCACCGAGACCGACAATGCCGACTTTTCGACCCAACAAACCCTCTGCCGCTGAATATTTTTTCTTGTTCCACTTCTTGGCTCTCAAGTCGATTACATTGTCGGGAATATTACGATCAATAGACAA
>JAOTYS010000719.1 GCA_029861795.1 Gammaproteobacteria bacterium
CTTTTGAAGATTGGGTCATAAACCGCTTTGGACGGCGCCTCTACAATATCTTTTTCAAAACGTACACAGAAAAAGTTTGGGGTACGCCCTGTAACCAAATTTCTGCCGAGTGGGCTGCCCAGCGCATACAGGGCCTCTCCCTTAAAACTGCAGTCATCAACGCGCTCGTTGGGGATCGATCGAAGTCGAAAGAGGGCGTCATTAAGACGCTCATCGGTGCCTTTCACTATCCCAAGGGCGGCCCTGGGATGATGTGGGAGACGGTGGTCCGGGAACTAGAGGACAACGGCCGGAAAGTAATGATGAATGCCGACGTCACGAAGATCGGCTGGGCGGGTAACGCGGTGACATCGCTCAGCGTCAAGCAGCAAGATAGTACCAATACCCTGACCGCGGACCATTTCATTAGCAGCATGCCTATCCGGGAGTTAGTTCGAAAGCTCGACCCGGCACCGCCGTTGCCCGTGCAGAAAGCTGCCGCTTCGCTAAAGTATAGGGATTTCCTGACCGTTGCACTGATGATTGATGAGGCAGAACTCTTTCCGGATAACTGGATTTATATTCATGACGACTCTGTCAAGGTCGGGCGAATTCAAAATTTCAAAAACTGGAGTCCCTACATGGTTCCCGACTCGAGCAAAACTTGCCTCGGGCTCGAGTATTTCTGTTTTGAAGGCGATGGTCTCTGGACCATGTCGGACGCGGATTTGATAGAACTAGGCAAAAAGGAGCTACATGCTCTCGGCCTTGCGGACAAATCCAAAATCGAGGACGGTGCCGTAGTCCGGATGCCGAAAGCCTACCCGGTCTATGACAACGACTATGCTGAGGCCTTGGGGATCGTACGCGAGTTCCTGGCTAGCCTGCAGAACCTTCAACTGGTTGGCCGCAATGGCATGCATAAATACAATAACCAGGACCACTCGATGCTAACCGCGATGTTGGCCGCCGAGAACATCCAGGGGGCAAACCACGATCTCTGGTCGGTTAATGTCGAGCAAGAGTATCTTGAAGAAGTAACGGCCGAAGACGCAGAAAGATCCAAAGAATACGCGGCGCTTGCGGCGACCCAACCGCAAGTACCAGAGACCCTAGCGGCTCCGGGCACAATCGATGAGATTCTCAGTAAGACTTTTGCCAGACTCGACAAGGCGGCGTTGGCCACCGCGATAGGGTCCGTGTCCGGCGCTATACTTCTGTTTGCCACCATTGGGCTGCTGCTCCGAAATGGACCCAATACCGGCGCGCACCTCCAACTCCTGAGCCAATATTTTTACGGTTATTCGGTAACCTATCAAGGCGCGGTGATCGGTTTCGCCCACGCGTTCTTGTGGGGATTCATACTCGGATGGCTTTTCGCTTACCTAAGAAATCTGGCGCTTGGTGTTTACGTAAGCTTTATCTTACGTCGAGCGAGATCTCTCTCCCTCAGTCGTGTTTTAGACTATATATAGGATTCGATCGTGTCCAAAGTAACGCAGCGTCCCTTGGATGTAGAACGAGAGCTTCTTAGTAGCTCCCTCATCAGGTTTAATTCTAAGTTGTTGGGTCTGGTGCTCGGAATTACCTTTGGTTTGGCGATATTCGTTGCGACCAATTGGCTCGTGATCAAGGGCGGTCACATTAACGCAGCCGGTGAATACGTTGTCGGCCCCAACCTCCGGCTGCTATCTCAGTTCTTTATCGGCTATCGGGTATCGTTCTTGGGTAGCATTATAGGGCTATTGTATGGATTCGCCTTTGGCACAATCGTCGGGTCAGCTATCGGATGGATCTACAATAGGCTCGTCGACCTACGTAAGTGAGTGCAGGCAACCGCCAGATATTTTAACGGTGGACCAATGGCCGGCTACCCGGCCGGCCGAATGCTGGCATGTCTCTTCAGATCGTGTCGGACGCTGTCACGTTGATTCAACTCTGAGCTAATTGCCTACTGCCGTCTGATTCTGGAGTAGTGGTTATGATGACTATGCACGGCACCCGATCCGAAGAATCGAAATGAAGCCGCTGCGAATCGCCATGCTGACAACTTTTTATCCACCCTATCATTTCGGGGGCGATGCGATCGGTGTACAGCGACTAGTTTCGGCGGTTGCCGGCCGTGGGCACGAAGTCACGGTTGTGCATGATGTTGA
>JAOTYS010000213.1 GCA_029861795.1 Gammaproteobacteria bacterium
AGCCACGGTTTTGCTAAGGGAAAGGCGACTCGTGAATTAGCTTTACACGAGTTTTACCTGGGTTATCAACAAAAGACTATGGAACCCGGTGAGTTTGTAGAATCGACACGCATTCCCCTACCAATGGAAAATACTCAGTTTCGTACTTATAAGATATCTAAGCGATTTGATCAGGACATCTCTGCAGTCTGTGGCGCGTTTTCCTTAGCGCTGGATAACAATACCGTACACGACATTCGAATATGTTATGGCGGTATGGCGGCCACGCCCAAACGGGCGTTACAGTGTGAGAATACGATAAAAGACCGTAAATGGAACGAAGCAACTGTCGACGCAGCCGTAGCCGCTTTAGCCCTCGATTACAAACCGTTGAACGACATGAGAGCGAGTGCTGAGTATCGCATTTTAGTTGCCGCCAATTTATTGAGGAAATTCTTTATCGACACGACTGAAGTTGAGCCGGGCACCTATGTGCGGGAGTACGGCACATGAGGCCCACGTACGACCACGAGCCCTTTCCAACCTCATTTGGTGATCCCCTACCCCATGAAAGCGCCCACCTACACGTCTGCGGTGAGGCGCGGTATATCGACGACATACCCGAACCCAAAGATACGCTCCATGCGGCGATTGGCATTAGTGAGCGCGCGCATGCGCGTATTAAGGCCATCGACTTGAGCCCGGTGTTCGCAGCCGAAGGCGTTGTCGACATCATGGCTGCCGCTGATGTGCCTGGAAAGAACGACTTTGGGCCGATCATCGCCGATGATCCCATATTCGCCAAAGACGAGGTGCGATGTGTCGGTCAATCCATCTTTGCGGTCGCTGCCGAGACCGTGGAGCAGGCGCGACGCGCAGCGCGCCTAGCCAAGATTGACTATGAGGAACTGCCATCGATCTTTGATCTGGACGAAGCAGTCAAAAAGGAATCATTCGTTATCCCCACCAAGACCTTGGCCCGGGGCAATAGTACTGACGCGATCACGAGAGCCACCCATCGATTGCGGGGCCGGTTCAGAATTGGTGGTCAGGAGCAGTTCTACCTTGAGGGGCATATCGCCATGGCCATCCCTCAAGAAGACGGACAAATGCTGGTCTACAGCTCTACCCAGCATCCTGGTGAAGTTCAACATCAGGTCGCAGACGCGCTGGGCGTGCGCGATCACAATGTCGTCGTCCATTGCCGGCGTATGGGCGGGGGGTTTGGTGGAAAGGAAACCCAGCCCGCGCTGTTCGCTTGTATCGCAGCACTGCTTGCGAACAGCACTGGTCGCGCTATCAAGCTTAGGCTCGACCGGGACGATGACATCACCATGACCGGCAAACGACACGACTTTAATATGGATTATGACGTCGGTTTTGATGACGATGGACGCATTCGGGGTATCGAATTCGTGCAATCGGCACGCGCAGGAATGTCTGCGGATCTGACAGGCCCGGTGGCTGACCGTGCAGTGTTCCACAGCGACAATTGTTATTTCCTAGAAAACGTAAAGATCATTTCGCATCGTTGCAAGACTAATACAGTCTCCAATACCGCATTTCGCGGTTTTGGAGGCCCCCAAGGGATGCTTGCCATTGAGCATGTTATCGACGAGATCGCCCGTTACCTTCAAAAGGATCCCCTGGAGGTTAGAAGAACAAACTTTTACGGAGTGGACGAACGCAATGTCACACCGTATCAAATGAAAGTCGAGGACAACATCATCCACGACATCGTCGATCAACTAGAGAAAAGCTCAAACTACAGAAGGCGCCGGCAAGAGATTGATCAGTTCAATACGACAAGCAAGTATCTGAAACGCGGCATAGCGCTCACACCAGTAAAGTTTGGAATCTCCTTCACCGCAACGCACTACAATCAGGCCGGCGCTTTGATCAACGTCTATCACACCGACGGCAGTGTCATCTTGAACCACGGTGGCACTGAAATGGGGCAAGGATTGTTCACCAAGGTGGCTCAAGTTGTTGCTGGCGAGCTCGAGATAGATATCAGCAAGATCAGATGCTCCGCGTCGGATACTTCTAAAGTTCCTAACGCGTCGGCCACCGCCGCCTCTTCGGGAAGTGACTTAAACGGTATGGCCGCTCAGGCGGCAGCTAGGACTATCAAGAATCGACTTATTGGGTTTGCCGCTGAAACTTACAACGTTTCGCCGGATGATGTCGTCTTTAACAAAGGCACAATTCAGGTTGGAACAGAAACGCTAAGTTGGGAAGAGTTGGTTAACCGGGCCTACCATGCGCGCGTATCATTATCCGCGGCAGGCTACTACCGTACTCCCAAGATTCACTATGATCTTGAAAAGCTAGCGGGCCGCCCCTTTTATTATTTTGCGTATGGGGCTGCAGTGTCAGAAGTCATCGTCGATATCTTGACTGGTGAGCACAAACTCCTGCAAGTCGACATTCTGCACGACGTTGGCAAGTCCATTAATCCTGCTATTGACCTGGGGCAAGTAGAAGGCGGATTCATCCAAGGGATGGGGTGGTTGACCAGCGAGGAACTATGGTGGGATAAGTCGGGCAGACTGATGACACATGCCCCGTCAACTTACAAAATTCCGGTTTGCAGCGATTGGCCTGAGAAGTTCAACGTCAAGTTATTGGCCACCGGGCAAAACCGCGAAGAGACGATTCATCGTTCCAAAGCGGTCGGCGAGCCGCCGTTGATGCTGGCCAACTCTGTCTTTTTTGCTATCAAAGATGCCATCGCCAGTGTTGCCGATCATCAGTTGAGCCCGAGCCTAGATACCCCGGCGACCCCCGAACGAGTGTTGATGACTATTCAGTCACTAAAGCAGCAACGATCGGTATCACGACAAACAAAGAAGGTAGCCACACCTACCCCTGTTTCATAAACTCCTAAAGAATTTGAGCTCCGTTTTAAGTGAGCGACACAGCCTTGCTCGCTGAGTCAAGATACTTAATCTCTTAAGTCGCAGCAGGGGATGTGGCGAACTCATCCTGCACCATCCTACCTAGATCGCGCAACAGTTCCAGATGGTCTTCGTCGAGTTCCCGTGGCCTGTGGTCGATTAGACATAGAGTACCGATTCGGCTCCCGTCCCCGAGAGCGAGAGGGACCCCGGCGTAGAATCGCACGTGCGGCTCGGAGGTCACTAGAGGATTGTCCGCGAACCGTGAGTCTTGCAGCGTGTCGTTAATCAAGAGGATGTCATCCTGGAGAATAGCGTGCGCGCAGAAGGCCGTCTCCCTGGGTGTCTCACTGACCTCAATGCCGTGTCTTGACTTGAACCACTGACGCTCACGATCCACCAAGCTCACCACGGCGATCGGCACATTGAAAAGTGCCGACGCGATCCGTGTGTAGCGGTCGAAGCGCTCCTCCGGCTCAGTGTCTAATATGGCGAGCTCACACAGGGCGCGTAGCCGAGTCTGCTCATCATCTGGAAATCGCGCCTTCTCCCAACGACATGCCCGACGCAGCAATAGTGAGCGCACTCGCGTGCGTGCATAGGTGGCCGAGAACGGCTTAACCAGCCAGTCAGTTACTCCCGCCTCTTTGCCCCTGCGCAGGTCAACATCCTTCTCAGTCTGCGCAACGATCACAATGGGTACTTCCTCTCCATAAGTACCTTCGGCGCGGCGGATGGCTCGACAAGTCTCGAGCGTGTCGCAGCCCATCAGTTCGCGCTCCAACACCACCAGAGACGGATGCTCCAGTCGCGCTAATCTTCGCACTGCTTCATCGTCTCCCGCGATGTGCAACGGCAGTCGATCAGCCCGCACGGCCTCGGAAAGCGTTATCGCTGCCGCTGAATCGTTTACCGCAATAAGAACAGATTGATCGAGCAGGGCTGGCAGTGTACTGAACACTGCTGACACACCTGGTGTCGCGGTGGAAGGGCGATCCGCTTCGACGGCTTCCAGTTCCAGGACTTGACCCTCGGCCGCACCAAAGACCTCGAGGCAGCCTCCTGCCGCAGCGACGCGGTCTTGGGCGCGGTCCACAAAGCCGTCTACTGCGTCGTCGTCTCGCAGTGGGTCGTGGTGAAACAACGCCAGCCGGCGAACGCCTGCCGCCAATGCTGTGTCGACCGCATATTCCACAGTGCTGTGGCCCCACCCTCTTTTGTCCGGGTACTCTTCTGCGTTGTATTGCGCGTCATGGATCAGTAGATCGGCGCCCGAAAGGAACTCGACGTGGTGATCGTCCTCGCCTCCAGTGGATTGATAGCCGTCTTCGGCGAGCCGCGCCGCATGAGCCTCGTGGTCAGTGGAGTAGACAACGCTAACGCCGTCCGCCTCCAGCCGGTAACCCAGCGTCAGTGCCGGATGGTTCAAGTATCGTGTGGTGACGAGAGCATTTCCGATCACGAAGCTTCCCTCAACGAGATCGTGGTAATGGATTCTCGCACCGAACTCCTCGAGCGTAATAGGAAAATAGGTGTACTGCATCTGCCCCGCCAAGGTCTCGCGCAGAGATGAACCGAGACCACGGGGGCCATAGATCTGCCACTCGTTTCCCGGAACAAAAAGAGGCTGGAAGAAAGGGATCCCCTGAATGTGGTCCCAGTGGGTGTGGCTTATGAGTATGTGTCCACACACGGGTCCGTCGTGAGCCTCCATCAGCGCCACACCGAGTGCGTGCGCGCCGGTACCACAGTCAAAAATGATAATCGTACCATCGCCTGAGCGCGCTTCGACGCAAGAGGTGTTCCCGCCATAGCGGATGGTGTTCGGACCCGGCTTGGCGATAGATCCACGAGTGCCCCAGAAACAGATGCGCATCGGGTACCTCCTTAAAATCGAGCCCGCGGCTAACGGCTACTTGGCATCCATACGGATCACCGAGGGATCTTCTGATATAGGTGGTTGCGTTTGATACTCACGACAAAGGTTGAGGTAGAAGCGAGAAGGGCCGTCTTCTGGGTAATCCTTTAGAACGGCTTCGAAGTGATTGGCTGCCTCGGACCATTGCTGCTTTTCAAAAAGACCAAGTGCCTGAGTGAAACGTTCGCGAAGCCGGACCTGGCTTTTGTTTGCCGATCCATCCGCCGCAAGGATCTCGACGATCGAAATGGGATCCGCCTTGCCGACCAGAATAAATCGCCCGAGTGGTCGCGTCAGCAGTCCGTTGGGCTTCTTGACTACAGGGTCGCTGGCTAGAATATGAGTTCCGAGGTGTTTGTTGAGACTCTCGAGGCGCGCAGCCGTGTTGGCACAATCGCCAAGAATGCTGTAACCCATGCGACCTCCGCCGCCGGTGTGGCCAAGATAAAAGTGTCCTTCCTCTAAGCCGATGCGCGCGTTAAGGTTGACGTCCTCAGTTTCCTTATTGAAGCGGTCTACGGCATCAACCACTGCGAGGCTTGCGAGTGCAGCGTTATGCCGGTCAAGCGCCTCGGGTTCATCGGCCGTCCACGCGCACATGATAGTGTCTGCATGAAACTCTGTGACGTCCACTTTGTGCTGCTTCAGCGCATGGGCAAGTGCATCGAAATATCTGTTCATGAACGAAGCGAGCTCGCTGGGCGCCATGGTCTCTGAGATCGTGGTAAAGCCCGACATGTCTGTGGCCAAGCAGGCACCGTAGACGACCTTGTTCAACGAGCTCGGATCGAGTTCTTTCTCGGTGAGCTCCTTCGCAATATTTTCGGGTAGGTAATAGCTGACCGCCTTGCTGATGAGCTTCTCCTTGCGTCGCTCAAGCAGGTATTGGCCAAAAAGACCGATGAACAACGCCATGGGTAACTGCACCAACACCGGCGTTGCCAGCGGCAACCACACGTCGGTGGAATTGAACGCGAACTGCACACCGAAGACGTAAAGCCCTGACAGCAACAGTGCTAACGGCACACCCGCCAAGGCTGGCAGCAAGTAAATCCCAGCACCTAGAATGATGCCAAACAGCAACAGAATGGCGGTTGTGGTTGCCGTGTTGCTGGGCTTCAGTGTTCGATCGGTGAGTAGATTGCCGAATCCTGTTGCTGCAATCTCAACGCCACTCAAGTCTACCCCGTCACTGCGTGTAAATACCGTATAAAACCGATCCGGCTGACCGGGATCGAATAGGTCTGAGAACCCGACAAAAACCACCTTATTAGTAAAATCCAAGGCGGCTGGATCGATGTTGGGATCGCTACCCGTAATTACAGCCTTGTATGGGATGGTAGGAATGCTTCCCGGTGGCCCATAAAAATTGAGATAAGGGTTATCACCACTTTGGTAGAGCTTTGCCAAGGCCATGACGAGCTGGTCTTCCATCGCAGTCGTTCCCTGGTCGGGCTCAGCGGAGAGCGCCGCATCAATTGTTTCACCAAGCGATAGATCGTTCTTAAACGAACGGCGGAACCGGCGCATTACGTTCCGTAAATCCGCCGCATGTACGAGCTCGCTGCTGTGGCGCGGCAAATCGTCGACAATTGCAGGGTCAAACTGCTGCAGAATTTCAAGCCAGCGCTCGTAAACACCCAATGCGTAAACCTGCAGCGCGACCGCCGGCATGGTCGCTGCGTCGTCGGCGCTCGGCTTAAAGGTCCAGAACTGAAAGATGTTCACCTGCACTTTCGGAACCGGAAACGGTGCAAGCCCCTTAGCCGCTTCTGCCAGCGCGGGGATAGGCGGAATAAGCTCTTCGGCCCAAATAGTGCCGGTCTGCTTTCCATTGACATCAAACACCGGCTGCCGCTTGCCTTCCAATCTCTCGAACAAAACGACGCGTCCGGAATCGGCTACTGCCTTAGCGAACTCAACATCGTGTTGGGCTTCTTTCGGTCTCTTGAAATCCAAGTCGAAAACAATGACCGAGGCGCCTCGCTCGACAAGGCTTTCGATCAAACGCGCGTGGATGGATCGTGGCCAATCACGCGGAAGGGCAGGAAGTCCAAGACCCTCTGTGGCGCGGTCGTTGATAGCGACCACTGCAACATTGGGTGGTGGCTCGATGGCTCCGCGCACTTTGAACAGCCAGGCAAGGCCAACGTTCTGTTCGAAGTAAGTCCCGACTGGGATTAGCGTGAGAATTACGCCAATCAGACCTGTTGCAACGCCAACGCCTAAACCCTTTAGCCAGCGAGGCATGTCGACACTGTGCTCCTAACCCTCCAGACACACATATGCTACATGAAATCTGGGGTCAGGTCCGATTGAATCTCACGGGGTCGGGTGCGATTGAAATTTGGCTTTAGATATGAGATGGTTTTCCTACCTGCTATATGGAAACAAGGAGCCAAGGAATGGCCAGACTTCCCCGCTATATCCTGCCGGGTTTACCCCACCATTTAATACAGCGTGGTAACAACCGCGGCGTAATATTTTTCGCAGACTTAGACTACCGCTTCTATCTCGAGTGTGTTCATTTAGCGAGTGAACGGCATCACGTCGCGATTCACGCCTACGTTCTCATGACGAATCATGCTCACCTAGTGGTCACACCCGAGCGGGGCCAGAGCTTGTCCAAGATGATGCACCTGATCGGCTTGCGATATGCCCAATACATCAATCTTAATTATCAGCGCACCGGTACCTTATGGGAGGGCCGATATAAGGCCACACCCATCGATACAGAGCCTTATCTACTGACGTGTTATCGGTACGTCGAGTCGAATCCCATCCGCGCGAATATGGTCGGCGACCCCGGAGATTACCGTTGGTCCAGCTATGCTCACCATGCACTCGGCAGATGCAATCCGCTGATCCGCGATCACGATCTTTATCTGGCTTTAGGTAAAACGACGGAGGCACGCTGCCGCGTCTACCGCGCCTTGTTCAGAAACTCGCTCAGCATAGAAACCACGAATGCAATACGAGACGCGACAAACGGTGGTTGGGCGCTCGGTAACGACCGATTTCGCGAAGAGATTGAGCAGGCGGCGAAACGCCGCACATCACGGTTATCTCGCGGCGGACAACGAGAAGGGGCCGGCAGACACAAAGCGAGCCGAAGCGCTGGGGTCAGGTCCGACTAAATCAATCGAACCCGACCCCTTTGATTCCCTGA
>JAOTYS010000722.1 GCA_029861795.1 Gammaproteobacteria bacterium
TCTCATTCTCAAACAGTAACGCCTGGTCGAATTGGTCCAGCAGGTTCTCAATCATAGCCAACGATAAACGCAAGCCAAAACGGACCTCCAAGGCCGCTTTTATTTCCGGCAAGGTATGTTCTCCGTCACAGAGCAGGGCCAGAGGGCCCAAGACCTGCGGCAAGACAATCACGGCCTCGCTCAACCTCAAACCATCGTGAATCAGGAAGACCGGCTCACCTTCGTAGACGGTCCGCTGTACGTTTACACTTCGTAGTTTGGGTTTGGATCCACGGTCCATTCGCAACAACCTGCAACGATCTGGGTGATAATCAGACTGGAATTAGACCAAGCACCTGGAAACAGTTTTGCCGGCGACCCAGGTTCTGTTGATTTTGACATAAACGGCTCAATTTTGCCATTTATCACGATACAAATGCGGACTGGTGCATGTCATTCCCGCATGTTCCCCGGCCTGCGCGGGGACAAGTGTCGCGGGAATCCAGCGTTTCCATCGCTTGTGGAGGCCCAATAAAGACGTTCTGGCATGAGAGTCCTAAGGATAATCCGAAATGTCAACAGAACCTATGCCCTTAGACGATATAATTATAATATGGAGATCAACCAGAATAACTGATTCCAAAGATCGAGCCCACAACAGTATACCATATCTGCCGAAAAAACGGCGAATGGGCCTGGAAGCTACGAGCTGAAGCTTGGTGCCGGCAGTGACTGAGCCGGATGCAAATGGATCGGTAAAACAGGAGAGTACAGGTGCTACGAACCAAAAAGGCGTAGGCACCGGAGAGGATCGGAGTTCAGGCTATCCCAGTCCAAGCAGGGCCGCAATAATCGTACCATACATGTTACCAACAGCTGGACCAACGATTTGCAGGCTGATGACGACGACGAAGACAACCAGGACTAATATCAAGGCGTATTCCACCAGACCTTGACCCTCTTCAGCTGAAGAATGAGACATGGACGAAAACTCCTTTCACTATTCATTTTAATTGGCCTATATTGAAAGGAAGTTTAAGCATCGTGAGAAAATCATTAGAGAACGTGGACATTCGCAACTTGCATTGTTAGCCGGACTAGGCTACATTTCAAGCCGACTGGTTCATCTTTTCCGAAGGTGGTATAATCAGAAGTTGAGAAATCTCGAGAAAGATGGTTGACCTATGAGTGGTGTGTTGAAAGAAATCAAGTTAGTGCTGGCTGATGACCATGCGGTGGTACGTTCCGGAACCCGCGAGCTTCTGGAACAAGAGCCCGATCTTAAGATTGTTGGCGAGGCTTCAAACGGTGAGGAAGCGGTTCGCCTGGCTCAGGAGCTACAGCCCGATGTCCTCGTCATTGATGTACGCATGCCCAAGATGTCGGGGGTTGAAGCGACACGTCGGATCAAGGCGGAGTCTCCGGATATGAAAGTATTGGTGCTGACCGCCCACGATGACGACGAGTATGTGTTTGCTCTCCTCCAGGCCGGCGCCAACGGTTATCTACTTAAAACGGCGGAAATCGAGGAGCTCGTTCGCGCAATTCGTACGGTTGCCGCTGGCCAGTCGGCCTTAGCCCCGGAAGTAACCGGCAAAGTGATGGCTCAATTTACCAGTGGCAAAGGTCTGCCCGACGTCTTGACCGAAACGCAGGAGGACTATGACGGTCTGACCGAGCGAGAATTAGGCATTCTGGAACTGGTTGGCAAAGGTTTGAGCAACAAGCAGATTGGGAAAAATCTGTACATCAGCGATCGCACGGTTCAGGCACATCTTTCAAATATTTTTTCCAAACTTGGCGTTAATTCTCGCACAGAAGCCGTGATGTACGCCGTACGCAAAGGCTGGATTACCGGATAAGTAAAATGGCCAGAACCATCGCGCTCATTTTTTTTGCCGCTCTTGTGGTGGGCTGTGGTGTGTTGTCCACCGCTCCTCTTTCAGAAGAAGAGGATGAGTCGGCTGTGAGCAATTTACCACCCAGAAATCCGAATATCGCAATCGACGAACCGATAACCCTAGAGGTTTGGCTTGATTTGGACTTTACCCGCGACAACACACTTTTTGAGGAAATGGCGACAGATTTCGAAAAAGTGTACCCCGAAGTAGAAGTTGAGATATTCTCTTTTGTTCGAGAGAGTATGCCACAACGG
>JAOTYS010000721.1 GCA_029861795.1 Gammaproteobacteria bacterium
CAAAATAGATAGCTGCAGTGGAAGTGCTCCTGCTTAAACAGAGTGCCCCGATGAAATAGATATTCAGGAACCATTCGAAGTTTTCATCAATGGCTGTAATTAGCCATATTGAGACTCGCCCGAGTGCGGCCCCAAGCTGCCGTTCAGTTTGATAAGATGGCGCATGTATCGCAAGCTGGATGGTTTCGTCGGCAAAGAGGGCCAACTAGCTGACAGAAAATCTAGTCGGCCTAGGCTGTGATTGACAGGGCTCGTAGGCTTGGAAGGTCAGCCTCAACATTGACCTGGTCATGACGCATCAAATCACGAGTATTTCAGTATCCCACCTCGACCTATTATCGTATTGTATCGATATATCATCGATAATGGACCCAAGCCATGAAAAAGATTTCCTTCCTTGCAATCCTTCTCCTGCTCGTATCATCGGCCGCTCACGCTCAAGACTACTACCTGGAACTCGACGGTATTCCAGGTGAAAGCAGTGACGCCCAACATCAGAATTGGATCGACATTCTCTCGTTTGAACACGGAATTGAAAATCCAGCTGACGGAGGTGCCGCCGGTCGCGCAGCCGGCAGACCGCTCTTCAAGGACTTTCACATCTGCAAAGAAATTGATAAATCGACAACTCCGATTCAGGAAGCCGATCGTCGCGAGACTGTAATCGAAAATGCAAAATTCGAGGTAGTCAAGAATGGCCGAGTTATTCTTCGATACGAGTTTTCCAAGGTTCGACTGAAGGATTACTACATTAAAGGCGAGAAAGGAGAGATGCCAAGAGACTGTGTTTCATTGGGCTTCGAAAAAATCAAAGTAACCCATATTTCCTACGGCGTAAACGGTGCGCCCACAGAAACGGTATTTGAGTGGGACGTCGAAAGCGGAAATTAATCTCTTCGAAAACTCGGGTACCTGGAAAACGTGACCACCTAGCGGTGGGGCGATTTCCTGCCCACTGTGCGGTACAGCAACAGCTCCAGGTTTGCCATCAGCCTGGGATGCTGCGAGCATATGGCAAGCCCAACAAAGCCCCAGTATGGGCGGGTGGCAGTTGGGTCGGCACGAGTCCGTTGCTAATTGGTCGTTATCGTCTTCTTGTCAGAGCAACCACGGTGGACCCCCATTATCAAGTTCGGAGCATGCCGATTGACTAAGAGCTGTCCAAGCTTTCGAAGATTCGGACGAACCCCAATACCATATCAACGATGGATGAGCGGTAGTCAGTGTATGCGTTTCTTTAGAACGGTGCCCCGTTTTAGATGAACGTACCCAGCGCCGCAGGGCGGCAAAAACTCTACCTACTTCTGGCTCTGCTATTGAGTGGGAACATCTTGTTGTTCTATGCGTTGCCAGCGAAAATCTTCATTACCATCTTCTTGTTTTTGGCTATAACATATTTTTTTATTGGTGGCTCAAACGCTCTACTCGTAACCTCCGCCCTTGTCGCCAGCACTATTTTTGTGGAAGCGGCCCTACAGATAACGCCACTTGGTGATTCGCTCTATTACAGACCGCATGAAAGATTTGCTATCAAAGACAAGGATCTTAAACACGGGCGATACAAGGCAAATGTGGACTACGAAGGCTTAATGCCACATGGAGACCTACGGGCTTTAGCCGTACACACGAACGTGGAGTCAGAGCCCCGGGAAGTAGTTTTTCAGACAGACTCATGGGGGTTCCGAAATTATGAAGACTACAATGGACAACCGTATGTTCTAGTCGGAGACTCGTTTATAGTCGGGAACGGTACCACCCAGGGTGAAACCCTCGCAGAACAGCTGCGAAGCCGATATGCGATTGATGTGTATAACCTTGCCCATCCAGGTAGCGTCAGAGACTATGCAAAGTATATTCGCACTTTCCGCAAAAGGCTTAGCGACGAACCTGGGGTAATTCTGTTTCTCTTTGAAGGGAATGATTTTCCGACGCCAAACGCGCCGCAAACGAAGACTGCCCCCACGCAACGCCACTGGCCTTCCCGTGTTCCCGGCGGGTGGCGCCTGGTTGCAGCGGGCAAATGGTACCTGGCTCCTTTCAAGACAACAACTACTTATAAATTCGCTTACTCCCTCATAAGCAGGGTTACAAGAGTGGAAGAACGAGTGGATGTGTTTCCTGTCAGAGATATTAC
>JAOTYS010000720.1 GCA_029861795.1 Gammaproteobacteria bacterium
TCTTTTCTGGTCACGATTTGATTGTACGCGTATGTGCGGCCAAGCGCAGCTCCTAGAAATGCATCCTGTGACGCCGACTGAAGTCATAAACTCAATCCACCGAATCGATCACATTTCACGCGAGCGACAAAGTTGTTCCGTATGTATGGCAAAAACAACCGCGGGCTAACGATGTATTCTCTGTGTCCCTATTCGATCGCTTACGGGCGTCGTGCCAACATATCGATTTCCACCCTGGCACTCCGTGCGAGACCTGTCACCCCAATACACGTGCGGGCGGGGCGTCTGTTCGATGGAAAATAGGAAGCATAAGCCTCGTTCATGATCGCATAGTCTTTGTCAAAGTGGGTTAGATAAGCGCGGGCTTGCAGCACGTGCTCAAGGCCAAGGCCAAGCTCATTCAAAACGATTAGTAAGTTGTCCATTACCCGTCGGGTCTGAGCCTCTACCCCCTCAGGCAACGGCCGGGCATCGTCGTTCGGATCCGTTGGCATTTGTCCCGTCAGAAAAACCCAACCGTCTGCTTCAACGGCATGGCTGAACGGGGCCACTGGTTGGGGCGCTACATCGAACATGTGGAACACGGGTGCGGACATAATTCTCTCCTGGAAATAAAGTGGTGACAGTGTGAGGACTGTTAAAGTTTGCAAGCATGGGGGCGATAGATGCAAACGCGCGTCTAGATGAGTTATCTTTAGTGTATCTACAAGCAGGTACTGCAATGGATGGTATGGACGAAATCATAGAGTCGCGCATCGCAGAGGCCATGGCCAGAGGCGATTTCGACAATCTCCCCGGGGAGGGGAAACCGTTGCAGCTAGACGACGACAGCATGGTGCCAGAGGAACTACGCGTCGCCTATCGCCTGCTAAAGAACTCGAACTACCTACCACCGCAGATACGCTTGCGACACGAGATCGCAGATGCACAGTGTTTACTTGCAAATAGCGATGATGAATCCACCCGCGCAGTGGCAACCAACCGCTTGACTGCATTACTGATCAGACTCAATGTAGCTAACGGAAAATCTGCAAATCTGCGAACAGAACAGTGCTATTTCGACAAGCTGGTAGCCCAATCTACTTGTACTGGATACCCGCTCCCCGTTTGACGGAGACACGCTTCCGCGGGCATGACGATATCTAATCAGGTCACTCCCGTGAACGACTGCATGGACCTCGGTACCCCCTTGAGGGGTGCGCAGGAGGTACGACTCCATGGATGGAGGAGCTAGAGTCGCGCCGGGAGCGGCGACCGAGAGCAACGTAGGGATAGATACACGGATGTATCGTAGTAGGGTAACGCAGGATGCAGTTACCGAGCAGTTGCCGACGACTGCAAGGACCTCGGTAACTCCTTGGAGGTTTCGCAGGAGGCCGTGTGCCCGCGAATGAACCTTGTCTAGCTACTCACGGATTGCGCAGCAGGTGGATAAGACTCGATGTGTCCCAACGCCCGCCGCCGCGCGCCTGCACTTGCGCGTAAAACTGATCCACGAGCGCGGCCACAGGCAATCGAGAACGATTTCGACGCGCCTCCTCGAAACATAACATCAGGTCTTTACGCATCCAGTCCACCGCAAATCCAAAATCAAACTCACCACTCGCCATAGACTCACCGCGGTTCTCCATCTGCCACGATTGCGCTGCCCCTTTGGTGATCACGGCAAGCACACGCTTAGGATCAAGACCCGCATTGATGGCAAAGTTAATGCCTTCTGACAAGCTCTGTATCAACCCCGCGATACACAGTTGATTGACCATCTTAGTCAACTGGCCCGCACCCACAGGTCCCATCAATGTTACCGCCCGAGCGTAACAACTTATCACCGATTCAACGCGGGCAAACGCATCTTCATCCCCACCACACATTACGGTCAATGTGCCGTTCTGCGCCCCACTCTCACCGCCAGACACTGGAGCATCGATAAAGTGCAATCCCCGATCTCTGGCGGTCGTACTAAGCGCCCGCGCAATATCTGCTGAAGCTGTGGTGTGATCAACAAATACTGCATCGTGCTCCATACCGGCGAACGCGCCATCCTCACCGAGCACCACCTGACGCAGGTCGTCGTCATTGCCCACACACGCAAAAACCACCTGGGCTTCTCGAGCGGCCTGCGCAGGGGTGTTAG
>JAOTYS010000723.1 GCA_029861795.1 Gammaproteobacteria bacterium
GGATTTAGAATTCATCAAACACATTACTTGCCGACCAGTTGGCTATGACAATCGACACGACCCATTATTGAAATACTAACGGAGTTACCAAGCCATCAAACTTTCTGAACGAAATAGATTAATCAAAGTTCTCGAAATACCGAGAACCTTGATTCAAACGAAAGTCAGTCTAGAAAATTGCCCATACAATGGGCACTATGACTCAGAAACTGATTCGTGCCGCATGTGCACCGAAAAATTCGAATGTACATGGCTCCACAGCCACGATGAGTTTGTCGCCTTGGAACGAAAATCAGATGAGACGTTAATTGAAGCGCTTGAGTTTGCTATTCATTATGTTGCTGGAAATTGTACTATGGAAGATCATGACGTATCTCTCTGTGAGTGCGGACATTGTTCTTGGCTCAGAGAGGCGCAACAATTATTCGATAGCATTTAACTAGACGGCAGTTAAATGACCCGCGGCAAACTCCCGGCCTTCGGCATGACCCAGTCAACATAGCATCTGCAGGGTGTGACCTTCGGGAACGCCGAGAAAAGTAAGAAATACCCGCTTCAGATCGCTCATACCCACATATTCCTGCCGCACCTGACTCATCGGCTGCATGCCGTCTTCCAGTTCCGTCGCGATTGGATTCACCCTCTCGTACGCTCGGCCAGTCAGTACCTTATCGAGGTGGTTGCTGGCCATTGTCGTAATTCAGCCGAAAACGGCAGCGGAGTTGGCCAGATCCGTGGTGATCCGCACCGCCTACTCGTCGCGATTGCCTTGCTACTCATTCCTGCCGGTATCGAGTCGCTATCGCAATCGCTGATGCGTGCTGTGCCCGAATTTCTCGCGGATGTGTTGGCCGAATAGCGCTTTGTTTGTCTATCTTATTCTTTTTGCTTATTCTGGCGCTTTGCTTGGCAGTACCCACGAATACTAATTAACGAGCGGGCTTGCGATGGAGTTCAGGGACTACTACGGAGTCATGGGTGTGGCGCGTGATGCCACCCAGGGCGATATTAAGCGCGCCTATCGTAAGTTGGCGCGTAAATATCATCCGGATGTTAATAAAGAGAGTGATGCCGAGGAGCGCTTCAAAGAAGTCGGCGAAGCCTACGAGGTATTGAAAGACCCAGAGAAGCGCGCTGCTTATGACCAGCTTGGTGCCAACTGGAAAGCGGGTCAGGACTTTCGTCCACCGCCCGGGTGGGACGAGGGGTTTGAGTTTAGCGGCAGCGGCACCCAGGGTAAGGCGGGCCGGGGCTATGCAGGTGGGGGCTTTGGAGGTGCCCAGTTCAGCGAATTTTTCGAACAACTGTTTGCTCAGCACCAGGCTGGTGGTGGTCGGGCGGGTGGAAGGGAATTTCACATGCGCGGTGATGACCGTCATGCGCGTATTTCAATCGATATTCGTGACAGCTATACCGGAGCACAACGAGCAATCACATTACATGCGCCGGAAGTGACCGCCGATGGACATGTGGTAACGCGGGAAAAAACGTTGAACGTACGCATTCCTAAAGGCATCCGTGATGGGCAGAAAATCAGGCTTGCTGGTCAGGGCAGCCCCGGCGTCGGCAAGGGTAAAGCAGGCGACCTGTTTCTGGAAATAGAGTTTAGTTTGGGCAAGGGGTACAGAGTGGACGGGGCGGATGTCTATCTGACTCTCCCGGTTGCACCTTGGGAAGCCGCGCTAGGGAGTACCGTTACGGTTCCGATCCCGTCTGGCAACGTGGAACTGAAGATACCCGCTAACTCCAGTCAGGGAAGCAAGTTGCGTTTGAAGGGCAAAGGCCTGCCTGGGAAGGCCCCGGGTGACTTTTATGTGTTGATCGATGTGCAGCTGCCGCCTGCCGACAGCGATGCGAGCAGAGAACTGTATAAGAAAATGGCGGAAGAGATGCCATTTGATCCGCGGGCTGATCTGTGAGGTGTATGTGTTATGACTGAACGCGATGTGAATACGCTGATTGGTCTGGTTTTTGATGAGGCGACCGAAATCACGCTTACCAGACTGTGTGAAGTTTGTTCGGTTGATCATACGCTGGTCGAACAATTGATCGAGGAAGGCATACTTGATCCGATCGGCGGTCGATCCGACGAACTCCGGTTTCATTACAAGAGCGTCCATCGTACCC
>JAOTYS010000011.1 GCA_029861795.1 Gammaproteobacteria bacterium
TGTTTTCGGTCAAGGTTGTCATATGGTTATGCATCTTCGGTCTCGCGCTGCACGGAAGGACTGTACGCCAAATACTTGCGTTGCGTGGAAATATGGTCTGCCAGAAACTTGGCGTCGTGCCAGACGCCCCAGATGAAGCTGGACGCCCGTCGCGACTGCCAAGGCAGACCCAGGAAATAGATCCCGGGCTCAGCCGAAACACCGCGCTGATGCTTCGGCTTGCCTTTTTCGTCGAATGCGCCAACCTTCAACCAGCTGAAATCAAGAGCAAAGCCTGTTGCCCAGACGATCGAGGTTATTCCAGCCTCAGCCAGATTCAACTCAAGAATGGGATTGGTTACGCATTCCGGGTCCGGGTCGATATTTCGGGCTTCAGGCTCCTCCGGAAGGTCAAGGCCGTCGCGGGCAATATACGCGTCGGCTTCGTCCAGAACTGACAGGTAATTCGCATCCCCTAACGCAATATTTTCCGCAAGATCGGGCGCGAAGCTCACCACACCGTCGTTGTACGATTTCGTCAGGCCAACGAGCGTCATCCCCTGCTCTGCCAGACGCCGGAAGTCGACCGTATGGCCGCCATGGGCACCGCTTACCGAGATCGTGACATGTTCCGTGCCAGGCTCCATGGCCTCGGCGTCCCACTTGCCGAGGACCCCCAGCCACCAGACGAAGTCACGCCCGCGATAGCTGCGCGGAGGACGGTCGTGCGGGCCGACCGAGAGGTAAACACGCTTCCCTGCACGCAAGAGTTCGTCCGCGATCTGCACCCCCGAAGACCCCGCTCCGACCACCAGCACAGCACCCTCGGGCAACTGCTTGGGATTTTGGTAGGCGCTGGAATGCATCTGCATGAGTCCTGCATCCTCAGGAACAACGGACGGGATGACAGGGCGTTGGAAAGGTCCGGTGGCGGCGACCACGCTTTTGGCTTCGATCACGCCTTCCGAGGTTTCGACACGGAAGCCGGCCCGGCCAACATTCCTTTCCACATTCTTTACCTCCACGCCGCAGCGGATGGGGGCACCGATCTTTTCTGCGTAAGCGACAAAATAGTCCGCAATCCGCTCCTTGGGAGCAAAGGCATCGGGATCGAGATCGGAGAACTCCACGCCCGGAAACCGATCATGCCAGGCCGGGCCATTGGCAACCAAAGAGTCCCATCTTTCCGAGCGCCAGCGTTCGGCAATCCGGTGCCGCTCCAGAACTTGGTGAGGCACGCCGCAGTTGCTCAGGTGCTCGCTCATGGCCACGCCGGCTTGGCCGGCACCGACAACGAGCGTGTCTACTTTTTCAATTGACATTTTTTTGGGTCCTTCTCTGGCATTCCAGGATTTTTAGCGGATGCAACGGATTCAGATACGTCGAAGGTTGCTATCGATCGGCAAGAGAGCTTTAGCGACCAGCGGCTGAACTGCGGATGCCAGGCGACATCCGCCACCTTCTCGCCGTTCACGTAAAACTCGCGGCCGCCGCGAATGAAATCGCGATATTCGTCGCCAGTGTGGATCATTCCATGTCCTCCGGATTGCGGGACGGATAGGAAAGTTAAAGCATATATCTTCAGGTGAAAAGGCGTGCCGGGTGACGGCACACACAAATGCAGGCGATCGTCGCAGTCGAGCCTTTCAGGATCAGCTGAGTTAACGTGCTTTCAAGTACTCTGACCCCTTGATTACCTTGATTCTTTACTATCTTCACGGTGAATGTTCGTCCGGTATGATCTTCAGCCAGACCACGTCCGGCACTGAGTTCTGGAGCAGGCGCAGGAAGAGCGCGAGGAAGAGCAGCTCGGTCTTCTTGGTCTTGACGATCTGCTGCAGATCCTTGGCGGTGGACTCGTAGTCGAGACTTCCGGCGAAGGGTGGATTGGCGAGGACGAGGGAGTACTTCTCCGCGTCGTCGTCGTCGGTCTGGGCCAGCGAGTCCTTGTAGCGGATGTCCGGGTTCTCGACGCCGTGCAGCAGCATGTTCATGCTGCCGATGCGCAGCATCGTGTTGTCGAAGTCGTAGCCGTGGAAGGTGTGGTCGTTGAACCGGCGGCGGGCGGCGGCGTCCTTGTAGATGGTGTCGCTGTGGTGCTCGACGAGGTACTCGGAGGCGGCGATCAGGAAGCCGGCCGTGCCGCAGGCCGGGTCGCAGATCACGTCCTTGGGCGTCGGCGCGGTCATGTCGACCATCAACTTGATGATGTGGCGCGGCGTGCGGAACTGGCCGTTCTGCCCGGCGGTGGCGATCTTGCCGAGCATGTACTCGTAGAGGTCGCCCTTCGTGTCGCTGTCGGCCATGTCGATGCCGTCGAGCTGATCCACCACGTTGGCCAGCACGCGGGCCGTGGGCATCATGAAGAGGGCGTCCTTCATGTGGTGGGTGTAGGTCGAGCCCCCCTCGCCGTCGGCCTCGCCCTTCTGCCCGAGGGTCTTCATGAAGGGGAACACCCCGTCGCGCACCGTCTCGAACATCTTCTCGGGTGCGGTCTCTTTGAATCGCGACCATCGAAGCTTGTTCTGCCTTGCGGTGAAGACGGGCTCCTCGATGGGCTTGCCGGTGCGGGCGGCCTTGCGCTCCTTCAGGGTATGCAGTTCGTCGAGCCGCTTGATGAAGAGCAGGTAGGTGAGCTGCTCGATGACCGAGAGGGGATTGGAGATGCCACCGGACCACATCGTGTCCCAGATGCGATCGACCTTGGACTTGAGTTCGCCGGTGATCATAGTGTGTCGCTCTTATTGGCCAGTCTTAATTCGATCGGCAATCGATTCCGCGATTCGAATCAGCGAATCAAGTAAGCCTTGGTCTATGTCAAGCTCACCTTCGTACTCGGCAAGGTTTCGCTTGCGGTGGGCCTGGTCCAGCACTCTCCACTGCTCATTGGCGAGATTCAGCGTGTGCTTAAGGCACTGAAAAACGATATATCGACTTTCCGATCTATAACCGGCCCGCCTCAACGCAGCGAGCGATAGGGCGTGCGCCGCGTTGTAAGCAAGATCGAAACGGGATTCGATACTTAGTGACTCAATCTTCGAGTCTTTCAATCGAGCACGACCGGACTTGATCAAACCAGCAACTTCCTGCTCGGAGGGCGGCTCGGCTTTTAGCTGGCCGATCTTGACGAGATTATCGAGCTGCTCATGCGGCATCTAGCTCTCCCGTTATTCGAAGTGTCGGCCCGTCCAATACACGCTTCAGAAAAGCATTCCCGCTAGTGCGTCGTTTACGAAACTCACTTTCTGTATACAGGGTGGGATTTATCTGTCGGCCCAACTGCTTTTCGGCAAGCGCAAGCTCCGAGTAGAGGTCCTCGAGTGTTAGATCGTTTGAAACAACGAGTAGGTCGATATCACTTTTGGTTGTGTCCGATTGCTTTGCCACCGAACCGTAAATGAGCGCGAGTGAGATTTGCGTTTCCAATGGTTCCAGCACTGCTCGCACCTGTTGTTGGACCCCGACGGTCTTTTTGATGATCGAGCACAACTCCTTGTATATCGGCGCGTCAGGATTAGCTCGATAGTGCTTTTGGTTGCCATGCCGTTCGGTGGTGACTAGGCCGCTGCGCTCAAGCCTAGACAGCTCGCGTTGGACGGCACCGCGCCCGACATCGGCGAGTTCGATCAACTCGGTGACAAAAAAGCTCCGCCTGGGCTGGCCAAACAGCAAGCTGAATAGGCGTTGTTGGGTTGCGGTAAAGAGAGCATCAGCGAGTGACTCCTTTCTCGTAGTCGACTTGCCAGCTTTGGGGGTTCGAGGGCGGTCTCGTCCTGCAGAAGTAGTACCCATAGTGGGTATATTAGTACCCTTTTTGGGTACACTCAAGTCAGTTCAATCACTAACTTGGGGTCGAGACCGTAGCGTTCGGCTTCCTCTGGATAGCCGCGAGGAATACAAACGACCCTCGTGCTAAAGAGCTCGTAGTCAAACGCGTCGCGTATGGCCATGGATCCAGAGTTCAGGTCTGTGAGCTTTGGGTCAAAAGGGGTCGGAGTCGATTTTTCCGAATAGACGCAGGTCATGGTCAATCCGACACCGACACTTTTTATCACTCTCTTCTATTACTTTTACTATCTCCAATCCAGGTTTCTCAAAAACAGAGTTCAGCTTCCTATTCCCTTTATTCCGTTCTTGGGAAACATTTCGGCTCCGACCCCTTCACGTTCTGTATTTTACTTGCAAACTTTGAAAAAAGGAGTTGGAACCCATATTTAAAGTGCTATCAGCGAGTGGCGAAATTGGTACTTCGATTGATTACCAGCTAACTGTCTCGTCCCGGTCCGTCAGCATCTTCAATTCCCCCCTTTCCTGTTACGCCTAACGTATGCGCCCAGCACCGAAGGTGCGTTGACTTAATTGTTTGCGTTGCCTCAATTTAGTTGATCAATGGGGTCAGAGTAGGTCAGAGTCGATTGATCACAACACCATCATATGTCGATGCAGGCTACCGTTTCTTTGAATTTTCTTTGGTGCGTTGTGACATTAGTAATTCTCTGGAGATGTGGCGTTTTTTTGATACCTATGCATGAAGTGCTCGCATCACGGCTTCAGGTTCGCGTTCTAAGATACGAAGCAGTACTTGTGCTGACCCCGACGGTTCACGGTGCCCTTGCTCCCAGTTTTGCAAGGTACGAACACTGACCGAAAGCAAGGCCGCCATTTGCGTTTGACTAATGCCGAATGACTTGCGTACTGCACGAACATCTGGTGCTGAAAACTCATGTCGGGTCACCTCTTTCGGGCGGTCACGGACAGCCTCTAGACCCTCCATGATTTCGGCAAAGATATCTCGATTGCTCATCGTCTCTGCTCCTGTATCTGTTTAACCACCGCGCGCATCGCGCGGACTTGATCACGACTTAAATCTACTTGATCGGTCTTGTCGTAGACGGGTAACAAGTGGATCTCGTCGGGCGAGCGCATCCAATAGTAGATGACACGCAATCCGCCCCGTTTACCTCTACTAGGCACACCCCAGCGCATCTTGCGAACACCGCCAGAACCTGGGATCACAGTACCGATCGCTGGCTGTACAAGTAGTGTTAATTGCAACAGCCTGAACTGATCGTTATCGAGGTAATCCTCCCTTACTCGTTCAAACGGAGGTGTCTCAACAAAGATCATCAGAGCTTATGGATCATAAGTATACGTCAACGACGTATATCGGATATATATCAGGGCAGCGTGAACAGTACCCACTCACTTGCAGGGTCCTTTTTAAATCTTTATACTGTTTTTATAAACAGTATTCGTACATACAGTATAAATGAAAGAACTCACCCAGCGGCAGGCGGAAATCTTAGCGTATATCTGCGACACCATTGGCTCTTCGGGGATTCCGCCCACTATTGCGGAGATCACTGCGGCCATGGGGCTCAAGTCTCCTCATGGTACCCGCGGTCATCTCCAGGCCTTGGAGCGAAAGGGTGCGATCGAGCTGATCCCTGGTGCCTCGCGGGGCATCCGTTTACTTCAGGCCGACCGCAAAGTCCTAGGCTTGCCCATCGTCGGCAGGGTGGCGGCGGGTAGTCCCATCTTGGCCGAAGAGCATATCGAAGGGCATTTCAAGATCGATCCCAGAAAGTTTACGCCGCGGCCTCATTATCTTTTGCAGGTGCAGGGGATGAGTATGCGAGATGCGGGGATTCTCGATGGCGATTTGTTGGCCGTGCACCGCACTGTAGAGGCACACAACGGGCAGATCGTGGTGGCGCGTTTGGAAAATGAAGTCACGGTGAAACGTTGGAAAAGGAAAGGACACAAGGTGTGGTTGTCACCGGAGAATCCACAATACAAAACCATAGAAGTCGACCTTAGAAAAACTGAGCTGGTTCTCGAAGGTCTTGGGGTAGGGATAGTGAGAAATAAGGGTCTGGTATGAATGCGCAACTCGATCAGTTAGTGAGTGGCCATCCGTTGATATGGCGTGGTGGGGCACCGCTTAGCGATGACTGCAGCGGTATGCCTACGGGGTTTGCAGAATTGGATGCAGTGTTACCCACCGGTGGTTGGCCTGGTAACGCGTTGGTGGAGATCGTGGTCGAGCGTTTTGGCATTGGTGAAATAAGTTTATTGATGTCGGCCATGGCAGGTGTGACCCAGCAAGGAGGTTGGTTGGTCTGGGTCACACCCCCTTTTTTGCCTTATGCCCCTGCCCTTTCTAAAAGTGGCGTCGATTTATCGCGGTTGGTGGTACTGAACTACGAAAAATCCGACCGGCGTGTTTTGTGGGCGATGGAACAAGTGTTGACTGCCAAGGCGTGTCGTATGGTGGTGGGTTGGCCGCATATTTCCGATGAGCGTGCGGTGCGACGTTTGCAGTCGGCAGCCGCGAGTGGCGACACCTTGGGTGTATTGTTTCGCACCCATGAGGCATCGACTTCACCCGCTGCTTTGCGGCTACGGCTTTCGCGGATCGATGACACACTGCAGGTAACAGTCCTTAAGGCGCGTGGTGGTTGGCGCCGGGATTCAGTACTCCTTGAACTCTAATGGCCACCGATCAAGCCCTTGCCCCGCGGCAAGAGGCACACTCACTCCCGTCCCATGAGCGCCAAGTCTCTCATGCACCGCTGTGGTTGTGTGTGTATTTCCCCAATCTCCCGCTGGAAGTGTTTACCTCATCGGTGGAGCACGTCGGGCCCATGGTGGTGTTGCAGCAGCAGAAGAATCGTTGTGTGGTGCGTGCGGTTTCTCCTGCGGCCGAAGCCGAAGGCGTGTGTGTGGGCATGCCGATCAATGCGGCCTATGCGCTGTGTCATCAATTAGACGCGCGACTGCATAACCCCAAGACCGAGGTGGCCAGGCTCAAACGCCTGGCGGCATGGGCCGGGCAGTTTACCCCTATGGTGAGTCTGGAGCCCCCGCAAGCATTGCTGCTTGAAGTGAAAGCGAGTATGAAATTGTTCGGGGGGTTGGAGGCGCTCTGTCGCTTGATCGGTGAAGGCTTGAGTGAGCTGGGTCACGAGTTTGTTATCGCGGTCTCGCCTACGCCCATTGCAAGCTGGTTCATGGCACGCAACGCTCATGAATTCGTGGTCACCGATAAAGAGGCATTGCGTTCGGTGTTGGGTGAACTGACGCTCACAGGTTTGGGTTTGGACGCGCGGGTGGTGGCAGGCTTGCACAAGTCGGGGCTGCGCACGTTGCGTGATGTGTGGCGATTGCCGAGAGAGGGTTTGGCGCGTCGTTTTGGATGTGGATTCTTAAATATCTTCGATCGTGCCCTAGGGCTCACCCCGGATCCTAGAAAAGCATTTGTTCCACCCGAGCGTTTTGCCAGCGCCTTGGAACTGCCCGCGGAGATCAGCGATACCGAGTTATTGTTGATCGCGATCCATCGCTTGCAGTTGGAGTTGGCGGGATTTCTGCGGGCCCGCGATGCGGGTGTGGATAGTCTGACTATCACTTTGCATCACGCTCGGCGGCCGGCGAGTTCATTACAGGTCGGCATGCGGCACAACAGTTGCGATGCCGATCATCTGTTGCTGTTGATCCGAGAACGCTTTGAGCATTTACGGCTACCGGCTTCCGTCATTCGCGTGACGCTCACAGCCGATGAGATTCACGCTTTCACCCCCGCTCATCGACAGTTATTTGATAACAAAGAATCTGTAGATCAAGACTGGGATCAAGTGTTGGAGCAGCTACAAGCCCGTTTGGGGGAACAAGCGGTGCGTGGGGTACAGCCGGTGATGGATCATCGACCTGAGCGTGCTTGGAGTTATGTTGATCCCGGCGAGGCAAAACCAGTTGGCAAGCTCCCTCATCGCCCATTGTGGCTGTTGCCTCAGCCACAAGCGTTAGCACTACGTCGCGGTCGTCCGTGGCGACAAGGAAAGTTACGACTCCAACAAGGTCCTGAACGCATCGAGGGCGGTTGGTGGGACGATGCGGACATTTGCCGCGATTATTATGTTGCGATCGATCGCAACGGCAGTCGGCTGTGGATTTTTCGCGATCTGGTTCAAGCTAAGCGGTGGTATCTGCATGGTTGGTTCAGTTGACTACGCAGAACTACACTGCCTTAGTAACTTCACCTTTCTGCGTGGTGCCTCCCATCCAGAGGAATTAGTCGAGCGCACCGCCAAGCTTGGGTATCGCGCGCTGGCGATCACCGATGAATGTTCCCTGGCAGGAGTGGTGCGCGCCCATGTGGAGGCCAAACAACAAAACCTGCCGCTCATCATTGGAAGTGAGTTTTGTCTGGATGATGGGCTGCGTTTTGTATTGCTCGCCACCGACCGCGAAAGTTACGGCCATCTTTCCGCATTAATCACCCGCGCGCGACGTCAGGCCGAAAAAGGAAGTTATCGTCTTACGCGGGACGACCTTGTTGAGTCCTGTCCCGCAGGATGTCTCGTCTTATGGCTGCCGGCCGATCAAGCGGATCCGGCGGATGGTCAATGGCTCAAGTCATTATTCCCAGAGCACACTTGGATCGCCGTCGAATTGATTTTGGACGGTAACGATGATGTGCGTCTGGATCAGACGCAGGCGTTGAGTGAGGCCTGCGATTTGCCGCGGGTGGCCTGCGGTAACGTACACATGCATTGCCGCTCGCGCCGGGTGTTACAAGATGTGTTGACCGCCATTCGCTTAGGTCGACCTTTGGCGATGCTTGGCTACGACTTATATGCCAACGCCGAGCGCTATCTGCGATCACGCAAACGCCTATCCCGTTTATATCCAGCAGAGCCACTGGTCGAGACGGTCAAGATCGCGGGTCTGTGCAATTTTTCCCTGGATGAATTGCGTTACGAATATCCCAAGGAATTAGTGCCCGCTGGACACACCGCGAGTTCTTGGTTGCGACATCTAACTCAGAAAGGGATGCGGCAGCGTTGGCCCCATGGGGTGCCCGACAAGGTTGTGCTCTCGGTGGAGCGCGAGCTCAAATTGATCCAAGAGCTTCGCTACGAACCCTATTTCTTGACGGTTTACGACATCGTCCGTTTCGCTAAGCGTCAACACATCCTTTGTCAGGGGCGTGGCTCGGCCGCCAATTCCGCGGTGTGTTATTGCCTGAGTATCACCGAGGTTGATCCCGCACGGCTCGATCTCTTGTTTGAACGCTTTGTGTCCAAGGAGCGCAATGAGCCGCCGGATATTGATGTGGACTTTGAGCACGAACGCCGCGAAGAGGTCATTCAATACATCTATCAAAAATACGGTCGTGAGCGTGCCGCCTTGGCGGCCACGGTGATCACCTATCAACCGCGGAGCGCCATCCGCGATGTGGGCAAGGCGTTGGGCATGAGTCTGGAGCAAGTGGACCGGCTCGCTAAATCCATGCAGTGGTGGGATGGCAAGCATTCGCTGTCGCAACGTTTGGCAGGCACGGGGTTTACCGCCGACAACCCCTTATTACAGAAGTTGGTGATGCTGGTGAATGAGATCATCGGGTTCCCCCGTCATCTGTCCCAGCATGTCGGCGGCTTTGTCATTTCCCAAGGACTGTTGAGTCATTTGGTGCCCATCGAGAACGCCGCCATGGACGACCGCACCGTGATCCAGTGGGAAAAAGACGACTTGGAGTCCTTGGGACTCCTTAAAGTAGATGTGTTGGGCTTGGGGATGTTGACCGCGATCCGTAAGAGTTTCGCGCTGATCGAAGGCTATAGCGGTAGGAGTCTGAACATGGCCAACGTGCCGGCGGAAGACCCAGCGGTGTACGCCATGATACAGAAAGCCGACACCATCGGCGTGTTTCAGATCGAATCCCGCGCCCAGATGACCATGCTGCCGCGATTAAGACCGACTTGTTATTACGACTTGGTGATTGAAATCGCCATCGTCCGTCCCGGGCCGATTCAAGGGGAGATGGTGCACCCTTATCTTGCCCGGCGCAGCGGTAAGGAAGAAGTGACTTACCCGAGCCAAGCCATGCGCGCAGTGTTAGAGCGTACTCTGGGGGTGCCTATTTTCCAGGAACAAGTGATGCAGATCGCAGTGGTCGCGGCCGGCTTCACCCCGGGTGAAGCCGATCAGTTGCGACGCAGTATGGCGGCCTGGAAACGACGCGGGGGTTTAGAGAAATATGAGTCTAAATTAAAAGACGGCATGCGTGAGCGCGGTTATAGCGATCACTTCGCCACCCAGATCTTCAATCAGATAAAAGGGTTTGGTGAATACGGTTTTCCCGAATCTCATTCCGCCAGTTTTGCGTTGCTGGCCTATGTATCGGCGTGGTTGAAATGTCATGAGCACGCGGCGTTCACCTGCGGGCTATTAAATAGTCAGCCCATGGGGTTTTATGCGCCCGCGCAATTAATCGGTGATGCCCAGAGACACGACGTGGAGGTGCGTCCGGTGGATGTACAGCGAAGCCTGTGGGACTGCACCTTGGAGCCGTCGCGCACCAAACAACCCGCACTGCGTTTGGGCTTGCGTATGATTAAAGGTCTATCTGAAGCGGCCGGCGAGCGTATTGTGGAGCGGCGCCGAGATCGCCAGTTTCGCCATACCCAAGATCTGATGAATCGCGCTGCATTGAATCGCAAAGATCTGGAATGTCTGGCCGCCGCCAATGCGCTTTTTCAACTGGCCGGTCACCGTCATCGCGCCCACTGGGAGGTCAGTGGTGCAGAGAACGAGACACCGTTGCTGCAATCAACTGTTAGGCCTGAGGCGCAAGTGTTGTTACGTAAACCCCATGAGGGCGAAGAGATCATCGCCGATTATGTCCATCAAGGGTTCACCCTAGGACGTCACCCCCTCGCGTTGCTGCGTGATCGACTTAACGCAAAAGGCGTTCGTCAAGCCAAAGCGCTGTGGGATTTGCGTCCGGGTTCTACCGCAACCGTGGCGGGGTTGGTCACCGTGCGCCAACGCCCCAGTTCCGCCTCCGGTGTGATCTTTGTGACTTTGGAAGATGAGAGCGGTTACGCCAATATCATTGTCTGGCCCAAAGTTGCCGAAGCCCAACGTCAAGCCTTGTTGAAGGCGCGGTTGCTTTCAGTGACCGGTATTGTGCAGAAAGAAGATAATGTGTTGCATATAGTGGCCGGGCGAATGGAAGACTACAGTGCATGGTTGGGTGAATTGCAGACGCGCTCGCGCGATTTTCATTGATGTGTTCGCCTAAAGGCGAACCTACAATATCCACATGGTAGATCTTTGTAGGTACGCCTTCAGGCTTGCACCAAGCCCTGCGACAAATTAAATCGGGGTCGCACCTGGAAGGTGCTCCTACGACGTTTGACGGATCGTGTACCTTCCCGTAGGAGCAGCATCCCTGCTGCGACATTATTATAGAGGGTCGCGCCAAGATGGCGCTCCTACGAGGTGTGATAGATCACATGTCTCGACGGTGCACCTACTGAGGTGTAATGGATCATGTATCTTTACGACGTGATGATGTTTTCCGTAGGAGCGGTATCCTTGCTACGATTTATTGAATCGGGGTCGCACCTGGAAGGTGCTCCTACGACGTTTGACGAATCACGTGTCTGGAAGCTGCACCTACGAATTCACGAGTCAATGGCATGGCGAAAACATGGTTTTTACATGGCATTTTTGTGTATGCTGTGACGCCAGAGTTTGTCCAAACGGATACGACTGCGGATCTGTTGGAGGGTGCTCAAGGCGACGCGATTCGGGGGAAAGCTCGCTTGGGCACATATAGCGCGCCCCGTGAGGTCGCCCGTACAGTGGTGTTTCTCGCCTCGAAGGCCCCCGAGTTCTTGACCAATATCAATGATGCTTCCTATCTGCGCTAAATGGGCCCAAATTTCCGTTAACATCTCGCTGGGAGAGGCGTAGAATTCTCCTCCCTGGGTTCCGATAGGGGCTCGGGGAAGCCCGCCGGATGCGGGAATTTTTGGCGAAGGTATGGATCTAATAATAATATGTAGGTGTGATTTGCGAACGTGCTCTCGCGGAGTAACACTTAAAATAGCAGCAGCGACCTAGGGTCGGAATGCTGAGGAGCACGGGGGTAGAGACGGTGTGTAGATTACGAGTTGTGGAGTGTTTGGCGCCGCTGCGTCCAGCGAGACTTGTGCCATGAACATAATCCCTCATGGCAAGCAGGAGGTACCGGGCCAGGTTGAAAACGGTACCAAGAAGGTCACCGATGGCAAGAATCTAATCTACTATGACGGTTATTGGATTAGGTATTACGCTCCACCCACTGACACCTTGGCCGCAAGGAAGAAACTCATAGATAGCCTGACGCGGCGAACCTTTCATCACACTGAGCAGGGTATCAACACACCCGGAGATAAGCTCGATGACGCGCGCAGGGCATACGAACGCGAGCAAGATCCTGCGAAGAAAAGAGTGAACGGTGCAATGCTCGCAGGCGCACTGTGCAATCGCGCCGGTGACATCTTTAACACCATTGTGAACCTGGCAGAAAAGGGCGTGGAGATCAGCGTCGACGATGCACTCATGAGGCAGTGTGGCGAGTACTTCAAGGAGGCGTTGGCGCTAGGTAAGATGGTCAAGCATCGCAGTGGTTGCGAGGGCATCGATGAGCTTTGGGGCGAGCCACTGAAAGCGTTCACCATGCCGATCGCGGCGTTCTATGAGAGCCGCTACATCAAGATCGCGCAAACCATGTGTGCTATTGATTCCATTGCAGGCAAACTGACTTCTCTGGTTGAAGGCAGTCGCTTGCGTGATACGACGGTTTCCAGGATTGCCGAGTACGCTGAGAGCGCTAAGCTTGTGAGTGAGACTATTAAAAGGGATCCAGTTATCTTTGATGTGTGGCCACGGTTTATCGCCGCACGTGAGAGGTTTTCCGACATCGAGTCGCTCTCGGGTTTACATGGCGGACAAGGTCTGCTGCGGGAAGGCAAGGAGCTCATTGCTTATGTCGCGGGTGCTCGGGTGCCTATGCCAAAGTCCACCAAGGAATTCCTGGCGAAATGTGACAAACACATTAGACAGGTTGATCGTACCAACCCTCAAAATGCAGTGGCCGCCGCTGCGAGGGGCTGAACACCGAACCTGACTGCCGCGCGCAGCTAGACCCCTAACCCTGCCAAGCGGGCGCTCCCCTCTAGCGTCGTATAATCTTGTCTTTTTGTAGTGAGTGATACGCAAGTTTAAGGAATCCATGGCGGTCTACAAAGGGAAATGTCACTGCGGCGCCGTGGTGTTTGAAATCGACACAACCCTAGATCGTGTAGCGCGTTGCAACTGTTCTCTGTGTCGACGGCGAGGTGCCTTGATGCACTATGTCACCGAGGATCGGTTCAAGCTATGCACCGGCGAAGAACATTTATCCTTATATCAATTCCACACCAACACAGCTAAACATTACTTTTGCAAAACCTGCGGCATCTATCCGTTTCATCGACCCCGCACTAAACCCGGATTCTATGGTATCAATGTCGGATGTTTAGAGGACGTAGATGTGTCCCACCTTGAGCCGGAGTTGCTCGACGGCAAGGCGTTGGACTGATTGGCCTGCACTACCTATCTCAAAATGGATCTTTTCCGCGCAGGCGTTGTTTTCAGCTCGCTCTAATGCTCTGGTACTGCGTGTACAGTGTGCTTTTCGCGACCCTCAGGCCTAGCCTGCACGAAATATCTCCGATTATGAGATGGGTTCTAGTTGTCTTATCCGTACTGTTGCGGATCTGCGGCATGGACGGAGTAAATCGTTTGCCGAAGATCGATTTGTTATAGTTGCTAGCATTATTCATCCGAGACGCATCATGACGGTTAAGCCTTTCGTGTCCCAGGTTCAGGATAAGCCACGCTCCACTAACTTTATCAGGCAGATCATTGATAGCGATCTTGCGGCCAACAAGAATGAGGGTCACGTGGTCACGAGATTTCCTCCTGAGCCCAATGGCTACTTACATATCGGTCACGCCAAATCCATCTGTCTCAATTTCGGCATTGCCGAAGATTACGGTGGCGTTTGCTATATGCGTTTCGATGACACTAATCCGATCAAAGAGAGTAGTGAGTATGTAGAGTCGATAAAGGAAGATGTTAAGTGGTTGGGATGGGACTGGGGTGAGCATCTGCGTCATGCGTCGGACTACTTTGATCAACTCTATGAATATGCCGTGCAACTGATCGGGGCCGGCAAGGCATATGTTTGCAGTCTGAGCGCCAACGAGATTCGACAGTATCGTGGAACCTTAACCGAGCCGGGCACTAACAGCCCCTACCGGGACCGGTCGGTGGAAGAAAATCTAGATTTGTTTAACCGGATGCGCGCGGGTGAATTCGAAGACGGCGCACATGTACTGCGGGCGAAGATTGACATGGCATCGCCGAATCTCAACATGCGTGACCCAACCGTCTACCGCATTCGTCGGATGACGCACCAAAACACCGGAGATAAATGGTGCATTTATCCCATGTACGATTTTACTCAGTGTCTGTCAGACTCAATTGAGGGAGTAACGCACTCGCTGTGCACGCTTGAGTTTGAGGATCATCGACCGCTTTACGACTGGTTCCTCGATAATTTGGATGTCCCGTGCCATCCGCAGCAGATCGAGTTCTCGCGTTTGTCGCTCGAATACACAGTGATGAGCAAGCGCATGCTCAATCGTTTGGTAGAAGAAGACCACGTCGACGGCTGGAACGATCCAAGAATGCCGACCCTGGTTGGGCTCAGAAGGCGCGGCTACACGCCTCAGTCCATTCGTGATTTTTGTGAACGCATAGGGATAACCAAAAGCGATAACTTCATTGAGATGGGCGTATTGGAAAATAGTGTGCGCGAGGATCTAGATCGAACCGCGCCCAGGGCTATGGCGGTGCTGCGCCCGTTGCGTGTTGTCATCGATAACTACCCCGAAGATCAGGTCGAGGAATTTGACGCGCAAAACCACCCTAATGACGCGACACAGGGCAGCCGCAAAGTACCCTTCTCCAAGGTCATCTACATCGAACGCGATGACTTTATGGAGGATCCGCCGAAGAAATTTTTTCGCTTGGCCCCGGGGCGAGAGGTCCGGCTACGCTACGCGTACTTTGTTACCTGCGAACGGGTGGTGAAAGATGATCGCAGTGGTGAAATAGTCGAGATTCACTGTCGCTACGACCCTGAGACCCGAGGTGGCTCGGCGCCGGACGGACGCAAGGTGAAGGGGACCATCCACTGGGTATCGGCCGACGATGCGGTGCAGGCGGAAATACGTTTGTATGATCGGCTGTTTGTGACCGCCAATCCTGGGGCGGTGCAACCGGGCGAAGAGTTCACAGAAAGCCTGAATCCGAAATCTGTGGAGAAGCTGTTGGCCTGGGTTGAACCGAGTCTGGCCAATGCCCCGGCAGGCGCACGCTATCAGTTTGAACGCGTAGGGTATTTCTGTGTAGACACTGCAGATGTGTCTGCAGGGCGCTTGGTTTTCAACAGGACAGTGACCTTAAGGGACACCTGGGCGAAACTCGAGAAGTCCGCGAAGGGTGGCGGCAAGGTTATATCGCAGTGACATCGTGTGTCGTGGCAAGAGCAGCATCTGCGTCGCAATGTCGAGCGGCTAACATGGATGACTTACCGCGAATAATAGCGTTGCTAGCCGCTAGTGGTTTGCCGACTGATGATGTGCACGCTTGTCTTCCTACCATGCGGGTGGTGCAAGACTCGGGGCGCCTCATCGGGGTAGTAGGTCTTGAGCCCTATGGACGGATTGGTCTGTTGCGATCCTTAGTGGTGAGTCTTGAGTACCGCAACCGTGGGGTGGCGCAGAAATTGTGGGGACAAATCAAAACCCTCGCTCTGGAGCTTGAGATCGCGGATATTTATTTGCTGACCGAAACCGCAGAATCGTTTTTCGGTACACTAGGGTTTGTGACCATAGCCCGCGATGCCGCGCCGCAACCGATTCGCGAATCTCGTCAATTCACGGAACTGTGTCCTGCGTCCGCAGTACTGATGCGTCAGTCTCTAGCCGGGTCGATGGAGCCGTAGCGCATGTCTGCAATTTCCGCCGAAGAGCGTTACTCAAAAAAGTCGCTACCAGTGCTCGATCGCGCCATGCGATATGTGGATGAAGGTGAGGGCAGCCCCATTGTGTTTCTTCATGGTAATCCCACCTCTTCCTATCTGTGGCGTAACATCATCCCGCATGTTACGGAGCTTGGCCGTTGCATCGCGCCCGATCTAATCGGCATGGGTGATTCAGACAAACTCGCTGCAAGTGGCCCCGAGGCGTACAGTTATTTCGACCACCGAAGTTATCTCGATGCCTTCTTGGTCAATTTGGGTGTGACACAGGACGTCAGTTTTGTGATTCACGATTGGGGTTCAGCCTTGGGGTTTGATTGGGCTCAACGGCACATCGGCGCGGTTAGATGCATCGCTTATATGGAAGCGATCGTATGTCCGCTTACTTGGCAAGATTGGCCTGAGGCCGCACGGGATATTTTCCAAGGGTTCCGGTCGCCGGGAGGCGAGAACATGATTCTTGAGAAGAATTTGTTCGTCGAAGCGGTGTTGCCGAATGCGATCATGCGTAAACTAACGGATGCGGAAATGGATGTGTATCGCAGGCCGTATCTCAATCCTGGAGAAGATCGTCGGCCAACACTTACCTGGCCACGGCAAATACCCATAGACGATGAGCCACCGGATGTCACAGCCTTGGTCCGAGGATACGGTGAATGGTTGTCGACTTGTGAGACGCCTAAGCTATTTGTCAATGCAGACCCAGGATCAATACTCGTGAGTAGGCCTAGGGAGTTCTGCCGCAGCTGGCGCAATCAACAGGAGGTGACGGTGACGGGGCGACATTTTGTGCAGGAAGATTCACCCGATGAGATCGGCCGCGCCGTCGCGAGCTTCATTGCCAGACACACTCGCTCATGAGTATGTCTAACGTGTCTCAAACAAGAACAGAGTCGAACTCGGCGATAGATGGATCTCACAGCGCAGGTATTGCAAAGGCGACCGAAGCGCTGTCTGCCCACGGGCTGGAAGCCAGAATAAGGCGCCTGGAGGATAGTGCCCGCACTGCCCAGGCGGCCGCTGATGCGATTGGCTGTGCACTGGACCAAATCGTCAAGTCGCTCGTGTTCAAGGAAAAATCCACCGGGGCACCCGTTCTTATTCTAGTGAGTGGAGGTAACCGCGTGGCGGAAAGCAAAGTCGGTAAGCGCATCGGCCAGGAGATCGCCAAGGCAGACGCGGAGTATGTGCGCGCCAAGACCGGCTACGCCATTGGCGGTGTGGCACCACTCGGTCATCCAGAGACACTGCAAACATTGGTGGATGAGGATTTAATGGGTTTTGATGAGTTGTGGGCGGCAGCCGGTCATCCCAGCGCAGTTTTCAGACTCACGCCGCACGAGTTAGTCCGCATCACCGGTGGCACCATTGTACCGATAATATGAAGGCAACTAGCGACAAGCCGAGATGTCGGATTAGTAGCCTGTGGTGCAACCCGGTTATCTGTTGGCGTGCGCTCACAGCGCTGGTGTTTTTGGTCTGCTGTATCGCTGCGCTGCGCCCGGCGTGGGCCGGAGACACCATTGAGGGCCTGTCACTAATTCAGACAGAACAACAACAATCGTATGATGACGGTCCCGCACCGCATCCCGATCTTTCGCCACAAGATGTAGTGCAGCTCCAGCTGCGTTCCTTGGCGCAAAACAACACCCCCCACCAGAATGCCGGCATTGAGTATGCGTTTCGCTTTGCATCCCCCAGCAACAGACGCGCCACAGGACCATTGCCGCGTTTCATCCAACTATTGCATCACCCCACCTATATTCCTATGCTCAATCATCGAGATGCACAGTTCGGAGAGACACAGATCGACGAGCGCCAGGCTTGGCAGTCAGTGATCCTGACTTCGCCCTTGGGTGAAAGAGCGGGCTACGTGTTTGTTCTGCTGCGTCAGCGTTCAGGGTCATGTGTCGGATGCTGGATGACCGAGTCCGTGGTGAGACTGCCACTCAAGCCACAGGACGATGCGGATGGGGCGGGCACAGAGACCTTGTAAATTTGCTGAAGCGAATTTTGCTGCCTGGAAAAGCCGTTAGCTTCCCAATCGATCGATACGCCCGACTAAGCTTTGGAAGCAGCGCGTCCAATCATCCATATCCTGCTGCATTTTATATTGCCGGGACTGATTGCACGCTATATATTTTCCCAACAGTGGAAGCGTGCGTGGTGCATCATGGTGTTGACGATGGTGGTGGATTTGGATCATCTGCTGGCCGAACCTATTTATGATCCTAACCGCTGCGGAGTCGGCTTCCATCCGCTACATTCCTATCCCGCGATCGCAGGCTATGTACTGCTGACCTTATCAACTAGGCTGCGTATTATCGCAGTTGGACTACTGCTGCACATGGCGCTGGATGCACTGGACTGTCAGTGGGTCGTGTGGGAGCGAACAGGATAATCTTTGTGTGAGTCGATTCACTCGTTCATCGCAGAACTTTTTCACTATCGAAACGCTTGATCGATGGTCTCTGCGTCGGCGTGATCGCGAATGGATCTTGGCGCAAATGAGTGAAGCTTCGACCCGGTATATACCTGTGTGGCGAACCAAGAATCTCTTCACACACGATTCAGTTCCTACCCCAATGATTCTGTCGCGTAACGACCTAGATAGTCTTGCTAACCTGGAAGAGGCGATGATATTTCTGGGCGAACAAAACGGAGTTCCTCACTTCGCTATCGATCTGCCAGATGTAGGTGAGGCCCCACCGCTATTCCTGCAGCGACGAGGGTGCTTTCATGACTTGAGGCAGATTGGAGCCGTTATCGATCGGCGGCTCGCAGCCCTGCTGGGCTACGCGCGGGCTATGGCATCGTGGCACAGCCGCAACCGGTATTGCACTCAGTGTGGATCGCCGACGCTCAGCAGCGAGGCTGGGCATGTAAGGCGATGCACTAACAGCGCTTGTTATACTCTGCACTTCCCAAGAATCGATCCCGCGATAATTGTGCTTGTGGTTGGAACGCGCGGATGTTTGCTCGGGCGGAATGCTTCCTGGGACGACAAGGTTTACTCTGCAATTGCAGGATTTGTCGAACCGGGAGAAAGTCTGGAGGACGCAGCTATTAGAGAGGTCTGGGAGGAAACCGGTGTTGAAATCGCCAATGTTCGTTACCAATCTTCGCAGCCCTGGCCGTTTCCGAATTCCATCATGTTAGGGTTTACCGCCCGAGCAACTCATCAGATCATAAGTCTCAATGATGCAGAGCTAGAAGATGCTCGCTGGTTTACGCGAAGGCAGATAAAGGAAGCGGTCACTGCAGGTGCATTGAAGTTGCCCAATCATATTTCCATCGCATATCGGCTTGTGGAGGATTGGTTCAATAAGGGAAGTTTGGGACCACTGGAACAATTCATCGACCGCTGAGTTCAAGTATTCGTGCTTGATTCTTAAGCCGCGTGATGCCGTGGCAGAATACAGTCGGTGATCACCGAGGACGTCGCTCTACCGGGTCCAGGTATAGAAGGTATTGCATTACGCAGAACTTGCTATAAAGTATCCATTCTGATGGAACAGCGTTACAATCGGCGAAGCTGACGTTAGGTTGTTTTGTTGAATAGGAACCGAAGTTGAGCAGGGAGGAGGTAGCGATAAAAGAATTGATACCTCAGTGAGCGATGGAGAACAGTAGTAAATCGAGGAGGACGATGTGTCATGTCAGAACGTGAAGTTGGTACTGTAAAGTGGTTTAACAATAGTAAAGGTTACGGCTTTATTCAGCGTGAAGAAGGAGAAGATGTGTTCGTGCACTTTCGTGCGATCCGTGGTGATGGTTACAGATCGCTGTCCGAGGGTCAGCGCGTAGAATTCACGATAGTCCAAGGGCAAAAAGGATTGCAGGCGGAGGATGTAGCCGCTGCTGAGTGATTGTTGGTTTTATCTCACCCACACACCCCAGGCTGTTTCACCTACACCCGAGGCTGTTATTGGTAAGACATCTATCCCCCATTGAAGTCGCTCTGGCGATCTTAAGATAGTCACTTTGTAATTCGACCGTCATCGCCCGTCGAACTCTCCCCCTGATACCATAGGAATCACTGATGTAGTAGGCCGTCCTAGGAATGCGCTCGTGCTGTAGTGATAGAGAAGCGCAACGGGTTGTAGTATCGTCTGTGGCCAATATGCGCTGTGAATCCTACCGTGGACCGTCATTCACGGGTATTATGAAAAACATCTTTTGTCGCTCTAAAAATATTCGGAGATTCCGCAATGTCTGACCCACTAGTAGCCCAGAAGTCCCCCTATCTGGTCGAACTTTCTGCTGGAACATATTGGTGGTGTCAGTGTGGAAGATCGCAAAATCAACCTTACTGTGATGGGTCTCACAAAGATACGGACTTCACTCCCATCAAGATCGAGATTTCAGAACAGAAGCAGGCGGCGCTTTGCGGTTGCAAGCACTCCGGCAATAAACCGTATTGCGATGGCACTCATAAGAGCCTGGAGTGACTGCGTCTCAAGTAGCACCAGGCAGACTCAAACTAACCGCCCCAAGGCCGGCGTCTCTCCGCGGCATTGCCCCGCAATACCTCGGAGAAGCCTGCTAGTCGATACCTCCTACCGCAAATGAAAAAAACTGTCGCAGGTCTATTATTGCTCGCGATCGTTTGCATCGCCACTGTGCCGTACTGGTTCGGCGTCCAGAGTGAGAAGAGCTATCGCCAATACATGGATCGTCTAGCACAGTCGCCGAACATAGAGGTCGATCGCAGCGATTACAAAAGAGGTTGGTGGAGTTCAGTGGCTGACATCGAGATACGAATCCCAAGGTTGGCGATGCAGGCGTCGCTGACCCATGACATCGAACATGGTCCGTTTCCGCTCACCGGCTTCACTCAACGCATACTGGCCTTCGATCCTGTGCAAGCGGTTATTTACAGCCAAGGGACAGTGCACAGCAGTAGACAAGACGGTGGATCTTCAAGTCCGTTAAGCGTTCACACACGAGTCGACATGCTGGCAAATACAGTTAGTCGATTAGACCTTCCCAGTGGTGAGAGTCACACCAACAGCGGGCAGCGGCTGCTTTGGAAGAGGGTGAACGGAGAATTCAGCTCGACCTCGGGTGGCGATTCGCTGACAGGATGGTTTGAGTCCGATGGAGTAACGATCGATGCCGATGGTGGGAATCTCGAAGTTGGTGCAATCACAATAGAATTCGATATGAATAAAGGTACCAGCGGCCTTTCTTTGGGTGAGGCAATAATTAGAACTGAGCAACTAGCGATACGTGGCAGTGAAAATTCCGACCAGGATGTGTCGATAAACGACCTCAGGTACATTACTTCGTCCGGGGAGAGCAACGGATTGGCACAATTGTCGATGCTGACAGAGCTCGGCCACGCCACCTATTCAGGCGTGCGTTATGGTCCGGGGACCTTGAGTCTGGTCCTCAAAGATATGCAGGCGAAACAACTTGCCCAATTCCAGGCCGGCGCCAGAGAAGGCTCAATCACCCTGAACGAGATACTGCTAGCCCTGAGCACCGGACAACCTAAAGTAGAAGCAAACCTTGAATTTCAGACCGAAGATGGGCCGGTTAGCGGTGTGGCCAATTTAGTCGTCAATGGGAGTCAAGTTGGAAATATGGGTGTATTCGGACTGTTGTCCGCAATAAACGCGGTGGCGGAACTTGGCGCGCCGGGCCCTATCGTATCCAAGATGCTTGCCTTGGGTGCAAGGCGCAAGCTTAGAACATTAGAAGCCCAGGGTAAGTTGGAGCCACCATCTCCGGAGCAAGAAAGCATAGTGGTTGCCGCACTAGTGGATCAGCAACTGCAAGGGCTGCTAGCTCAGAAGCAGCTGGTGCAAGATGGTGATCGGCTGGTGCTAAAGACAGTGTTTCGCGACGGACAGCTGACCATGAATGGCGAGCCCGTTGGCCTGTTCGGCAGTGGGCGTTGACATGTCAACTGAAGATTTGTGATGAAACTCATAGCCAATAAACGTCTGGGACAACACTTTCTGCATGAGCGCAGTGTCATCCGACGAATTGTTGAGCTGTTTCATCCGAAGGTCGGAGAGATTATCGTGGAGATCGGCCCGGGGCTTGGCGCCTTGACCTACGAGTTACTGGATTGTGACGCCGAGCTTCATGTTATTGAGCTGGATGGCAGGTTTGCATGCGAACTTCAGCGCTCAGCAGGGAATCGCGGGCTAGTTGTACATCACGCTGACGCACTGCGATTTGACTATTGTAGTTTATGTTGTGATGCACAAAAGCTGCGCCTCATCGGCAACCTACCCTACAATATTTCAACTCCACTTCTGTTCTGGTTATTGGACCAAAGCCGCTGTATCGCTGACATGTTTTTTATGATGCAAAAGGAGGTCGCACAGCGCCTCACGGCGCAGCCCGGTACAAAAGACTATGGACGGCTATCGGTAATGATCCAGTGGCGTTGTCAGGTGGAATCGATGTTCACGGTGGGACCGGGGGTATTTTCTCCGGCTCCGAAGGTCGATTCAACGGTAGTGCGTCTTGTCCCTTATTCGACTCCGCCTGTCGAAGTGCAAGATCCAGAATACTTCGCCACCATCGTCCGTCAAGCATTCTCGCAACGACGCAAGACCTTACGCAACTCTCTCGGAAGTATGTTCGATGCGGCGGACATTGAGAAGGCGGGGATAGACCCAAGCGTTCGAGCAGAACGCGTATCAGTGGCACAGTTTGCCCGACTCAGTGCGGCGAAATCTGAGCGCTCGTCCCCCTCCAAGTCAGCCTAGAAGTATAATCTCTTTAGGTTGAGCCTATAATCGTCAAGCTCTTAGCTAGAAAAGCACAACTAACATAACCGCTGAGGCATTCGAGTTGATACGTCAAACGGGTTGGATCTTTCTGATGCTGAATGTCTGGATAAACGTTTCATTCGCCGGTTCGTTTGATTGCAGCGTGATTTACGATGAATTCGAAAATCTTATGAACAAGCAGTATTTGGTTGAAACGAATCGATATGTCGCGACTATTACAGATCGCTTGACCAGGGAAGAATTCTCTGCGCTTCAGAAGGGTAAGTTGTACTTGCGTGAAGATCGTCAAGACAAAGGTGTAGCCGTTATCCAGACAAATAAGGGGACTCGAGGCAAGTTGATATTCAGTTGGGACGGTGTGCCGGTAGACGGTTATCCGCCGCTGGTTTTAGAAGAAACTATCATTTACGGGCGCGTAGCGGACGGCTATGCGCCGCGGCGGCTTCGGCCGATTACCGTAAAGCCCGGATTCCCCGTGGACCTGGACTCGGTTAATGTTAACGATCCGGAAGAAGACGCTGATCTCATTTATTCCGTGGACGACAACCAGTTGTCCATCGAAGCGATCAACGGTGCCACTTTGCAGTTTCCGATCGAATCACTTTGTAAGCAGTAGCGCAGTTTCAATCATCCGTACCGACGCTGTTCAGACTGAGCCTTGCTGCATTGCACCGTTTGCGAGTTCTGGTGTGGTAATGCGGGACATGGATTCTTCGATCCAAAGCTCTGCCTGAGTACTCACTTCTTTGGCGCGCTTACCCTGGGTCTCGATCACCGGCCCAATGGATACTCGAATTGTCCCGGGGTGTTTTAAGAATCCGCGCTTGGGCCAGAATTCACCGGCATTGTGTGCCACCGGCACCACCGGTGCACCCGCTCTGGTCGCAAGTAGCGCCCCCCCAGGGTTGTATCGACCGTGTTCACCGGGGCGCATTCTTGTTCCTTCAGGAAACACAATGACCCAGCGCCCTTCGGAAAGGCGTTTTTTACCTTGTCTTACAACCTCTTCAAGCGCACGTGCTCCGGAGGAGCGATTAATGGCCACCGGCCGCGAGGCGGCTAAGCCCCATCCAAAGAACGGGATCCACAACAATTCGCGTTTCAGCACCCATGCTTGCGGCGGAAAGATCAGCTGGAACGCAATAGTCTCCCAGGCGGACTGATGTTTCGATAGCACTACCGCCGCACGGGTCGGTAGTGGTTCGGTGCGCTCCACCGAGTAGTTTAATTGGCAGGTCACCCGCAACCACCAAATGGTAAATTTCGCCCATTGAGCGATGATCCGTGAGCGAGGAAGCGGTGGCAGTGGGAACGCCAAGATCGCCACCGGAGTATAAATGAATACAGCAGCCAACTGTCCGACGGTAAACAGTAGCGATCGCAGATAGAGCATCAGCGGCTTATGTTGTGAGGCCTGCACCCTGAGAGAGCGCCTCGATGCTGTCGTCAAGGTCGCCGCGAAGCAGCGCCTCAGTGAACTTTGAAAGATTATCGAACACCGGAATCTTAGCAAAACGAGGATCGCTGCCGTCAGCACCGATCTGCGTCTCTGTTCTCTGACCTTTGCCGGTACGTACCAGCACAGGTAATGCGTTCACCGCCATAGCGCATTCGAGGTCGCGTCGCGAATCGCCCACCGCCGGTACGCCTGTTAGGTTGATTTTGAGGCGCGTAGCAAGATCGAGGAACATCCCCGGTTTTGGTTTTCGGCACTCACAATTGAAGTCCGCGCTGTGTGGACAGAAAAAGATGGCGTCAATTTCGCCACCTTTTTGTCTTATGTGATGCAGCATGCGATTATGGATACGGTTAAGAGTGTCGATATCCAGTAGTCCGCGGGCGATGCCCGATTGGTTGGTGGCCACCACGATCTTGTAGTCGGCTCGACACAGCCGTGCAATGGCCTCCAGGCTGCCGGGAATTGGACTCCATTCCTCCGGTGATTTAATGAAGGAATCGGAATCTTTGTTGATCACACCATCGCGATCAAGAACGACCGTTTTCATTCTTTATCCCACTACCTAGCCTAGTCTATTGCAATCGCGATACATCAGCGACTCGCAGAAATAGATCGCTTATGGACTTTAGGATTGCCAGTCTGTTCCGTCGCAGGTCGGGGTCATCGACCATCACCATTACCTCATCGAAAAAGAGATCTACCGGTTTTCGCAAAGACGCAAGCTGTGACAAGACTTGAGAGTAATTTCCCTTAGCGAGATGTGGAGTGACGCTATGGGTTAATGATGTTAGCTTGGTGATCAAACTGCGCTCGGCCTGCTCAACTGTGCGTCGATCATCGGGTCGGTCGGGTATCTCGTCTTCGGCTTGACGCAGGATGTTACGAATCCGTTTGTTGACCGACGCTAGATTCAGTGCATCTTTGTGCGTGCGAAATTCAGCAACAGCTCTAAGCCTGCGATCGAAATCCAACGGTCGAGTCGGGTGACACCAGGCGACTGCAGCGATTTCGTCAGCATTAAAGCCAGCGGACTGATAGTATGCGTGCAGTCGTTCTAGGATAAACTCCAACGTCCGTTCAGTTACCTGCTCGTCTAGCTTAACGAGTTTGGATGACTTCAACGTTTGACGATATACCGAAAAGGCCTGATCGATTGTCGGTTTCAGATCGATATCCATGGGTGTCTCGATGATGATGCGCAAAACGCCCAATGCGGCGCGCCTTAGGGCATAGGGGTCTTTGTCTCCAGTTGGTTCCTCTTGGGCAGCGAACACGCCAACTACAGTGTCGATCTTGTCGGCGATCGCCACGATTTGACCCGTTTTAGTCTTGGGGAGGCGATCACCAGCGTAGCGCGGCAGATAATGCTCCTCAATGGCGTCAGCTACTTCAGGATGCTCGCCGTCTGCTGATGCGTAGTAACGCCCCATAGTGCCCTGCAGTCCTGGAAACTCACCGACCATCTCCGTTACCAAGTCAGCCTTGAGTAACCTGGCCGCACGGCCGATCAATACCTGGTCCGCGTGAATATGCTCAGCGATATGTACGGCGAGTGCCGTGACCCTTGCGGTCTTGTCGTAGACCGAACCCAGTGTGTTGTGGAATAGCACGTGTTGAAGGGCATCGACGCGTGTATCTAGCCTAGTCTTGCGGTCAGTATCCCAGAAGAATACTGCGTCGGATAAGCGTGCCCGCAACACCCGCTCATTCCCTTCTCTGATATGTTTCGGATTGCTGCACTGGATATTGCTAACGGTGATGAAGTGTGGCAGCAGACGGCCACGTTTGGTGGTGACAGGGAAGTACTTTTGATGATCGCGCATTGAACAGATCAGTACTTCTTTGGGAAGCTTAAGGAATGTTTTGTCGAACTTTCCAAGAATGGCTCTGGGCCATTCAACCAGAGCGGTTATTTCGTCAAGCAGATCTTCCTCAACAAGCGCCACCGCATTAATACTGCGTGTAAGCCGGTTGACTTGAGAGTGGATCCTGTCCCGGCGAGTTGCAAAATCTGCTATGACATTGCCCTTACGTTCCAAAGTGTCGCTATAAGCATTGGCCGATCGCAGGGCTAAAGGTCGCGGACAATGAAAGCGATGCCCGAAAGTAACTTTGTTACTCCTTACGGACAGAATCTCAGCATCAATCACATCGGAACCATGGAGTAGAGTGATCCAGTGGACCGGGCGAACAAACTCTGCGTCCCCCGCGCCCCACCGCATGCGCCTTGGAATAGGCAAACGCTTCAGGGCGTCGCCAACGCACAGTGGGATCAGTACCCGGGCGAGTCGGCCACGCTCTGTACGCCGGTGAATGAGCCAGGCACCTTTGTCCGTTTCCAGTGTCTGCAGTTGTGTCACATTTGTACCACAGGATTGGGCAAACCCTTTGGCCGCCGCGGTGGGGCTGCCGTCTTGAGTGAAAGCGCTGCGTAGTGCTGGTCCCCGCCGCTCCGCTGTTTGATCCGGCTGACGGCGGAGCACGTTGGGGATCAATACTGCCAGTCTTCGAGGTGTAGCGTACCATTGATACCGGGGAGGCTCCCCGGCCGGCTCCGTCTTGACCAGGGTACGCGCGGCCAGCGCTTGGTGGAGCTCTTGACCGAAGGCTTTGCCTAGCGTTTTTAGTACCTTAGGCGGCAGTTCCTCACTACCGATTTCGACCAGTAGGGGCGACTCTTTTGGTTTTCCTGGTTTACGCTGGGCCATGGGTTTTGGCATTACGCCCACGCGGGAAACCGAGCTGTTCTCGGCTACGGTAATAACACTCGGCCACAACTCTTGCCAGCGCGCGCACTCGACCGATGTAGCGAGCGCGTTCGGTGGCACCGATAGCGTGGCGGGCATCCAGGAGATTGAACGTGTGAGAGGCTTTGAGCACCATCTCGTAGGCGGGTAGTGATAGCTCTAGTTCCAATAGCTGGCGACTAGCAGTTTCGAAGGCATCGAACTGATGGAACAATTCTGCGACGTCTGCCAGTTCGAAGTTGTACTTGGACATTTCGACTTCATTTTGGTGGTAGAGATCACCATAGCTGTACCCTTTGGTCCACTGGATGTCGAAGAAACTATCCACACCTTGCAAGTGCATGGCGATCCGCTCTAGGCCATAGGTGATTTCGCCTGTTACAGGTCTACATTCAAGGCCCCCGACTTGTTGGAAGTAGGTAAATTGTGTCACCTCCATGCCGTTCAGCCATACCTCCCACCCTAAACCCCAAGCACCCAGGGTGGGTGATTCCCAATCGTCCTCAACAAAGCGAACGTCATTGCGCAGAAAATCTATCCCAAGCTGCTGTAAGGAACCGAGATATAACTCTTGAAAGTTGTTAGGAGACGGCTTGAGGATAACTTGGAACTGGAAATAGTGTTGCAACCGATTGGGATTCTCGCCGTATCGCCCGTCTGTGGGGCGTCGCGATGGCTGTACATACGCAGCCCTGATGGGTTCGGGACCGACCGCGGCAAGAAAGGTGGCGGTATGAAAAGTGCCCGCACCGACCTCCATATCGTAGGGTTGCATAAGTATGCAGCCGCGCTCCGTCCAATAGTTTTGCAGGGCAAGAATGAGATCTTGAAATGTCATGGGAGTCGTGGGCATCGGATGCTGTTTACACGAAACCGAATGCTTTGGAGTCGCGACGGTTTGACTGGCGCGATTGGGCCGCGATTATAGCCTGCGGCCTTGGACAGTGGGCCGATGCGTTGGCCAATTGCGCATAGCCATGTCGCCGCAGGACAAAACCCCAAGTCATGTTGAATTTGATCCGTTTTGCTAGTTGTTGAGAACAGAGATCAGTCTTCCCTCTATCTTATCTTTTTTGCGCATAAAGAATGTTGTCCTCTTGGCAGGATTGGAAACGAGGGGAGAAGGCAATGTAGCGGCGAGTTCCGCGGCTTGAGAGATGGTAATAGCCGACACCGGTATGCCCCAATAGAAGCGCGCTGCTGCATCTACACCATACACACCTAATCCAAATTGGGCGATATTGAGATAGATCTCAAGGATTCTCTCTTTCTCTAGGTAAGCCTCCAAGGCAATGGTTAGAATCAACTCGTGCCACTTTCTTAAAACATTACGACTCGGCGTCAAAAATAGGTTCTTGGTGGTCTGCTGTGAGATCGTGCTTGCGCCGTAGCTCAGCTTTCGCTGACTCCAGTTGTAATGAATCGCATCGCGGATCGCCTCGAAGTCAAATCCGTTATGCCAATAAAAGCGACCATCTTCCGCGATGATAATCGCCTTTATCAGGTGTTCTGGAACGCGAGAGAGCACCACAGGGTTCCAG
>JAOTYS010000214.1 GCA_029861795.1 Gammaproteobacteria bacterium
ATCTGTCGAAAAACTTATGCGAGACCGGGATTAATTCTCTAACTTTTCTTTCACGCTGAACACCTTATCCTCCATGGTTTGATCGCGGTCGGTGCGCGTACCCACCTTAATTGTAGTAGTGATCCTCGGTGCGCCCATCTCATGAACGACTTCATGACAGCGTTTGATGGCGTCGAAGACCGTGTCCCACTCTCCCTCGATATTGGTACCATAAGCGTGAAGGTGCGTTTTTAGACCCGCCTCGTTAAGCACCTGCTGACATGCAGCAATGTGCTTGGAAACCGACACCCCGACTCCGATGGGAACAACACACAGATCTACCATAACTTTCATCTTTTCATTACCCTCATTGCACATTTTACGCGTAGTTTATCCGCACGCCCGATGACCGCTGTATCTCAGTCGCTCTTGGCTTAGCGAATGTATACGCCGCTTGTGATCACGATGACAACACCTCGATATCTGTATTGGGAATATTGCCGCTAACACTGTCACCAAGAAAAGACGAAAACTAGACCTGTGCATAGGACGCAGGGGTGTAGCTCAAGGAAACGAAAATATGCTGGATAACAACAGACACTCAAAACGAGCGAGCTGTGAAGCTGGCTTGGTATGACCGGATATGGGCCATAACACCGTTGTATGATTGGCAAAAGAGCCAACAACTAGAAAGTCTCTATGGATAAGAATACACAAGATCCGAACCGAGCAGCTACGTCGTCAGCGCACACAGTTGGTTGGCAACGAGTAATGCCAGCAGTGTTTGTATTGTTGTGGAGCACCGGCTTCATCGGTGCCAAGTACGGTCTACCGTATGCCGAGCCGTTCACATTTCTTTTAGTGCGGTTTGCCATTGTTCTGGTGTTAATGCTTCTGTTTGCGCTGGTATTACGTGCTCCGTGGCCCACCGATGTTAGGCAGATTTTGCATATCTCAGTGGTGGGACTGTTGGTTCATGGCGTCTATCTGGGTGGCATATTTTCGGCGATCGATCACGGAGTAAGTCTGGGCGTCAGTGCGCTGATCATCGGCATGCAGCCAATCTTAACGGCTGCGGTGGTCGGGCCGGTTCTCGGCGAGCGAGTCACGGCCCGTGGATGGCTGGGATTTGTCTTGGGATTCGTCGGTGTCGCTATGGTGGTATCACAACAGATCTCATTTCAGTCAGATGCACCGGGTCTTATCGGAAGTTTTGTGGCGGTCACAGCTATCAGCATAGGCACGCTCTACCAGAAGCGATTTTGCAGCGATATGGACCTGCGGTCGGGGACATGTATTCAATACGTGGCTGCGGCGGCATTGATGGGCATCCTTGCGTTTAGTTTGGAAACCCGCGTTATTCACTGGACACCCGAGTTTATCGCCGGGCTGGCCTGGCTCAGTACGGTGCTATCGGTGGGGGCGGTGACGCTGCTTTGGCTACTGATTCGTCGTGGCGCCGCGGCAAAGGTTGCAAGCCTGTTTTACCTGGTGCCACCGGTTACCGCTTTATTGGCCTATGCCATATTCGACGAAATACTGGGTACGACCGCGATGATTGGTATGGGAATCGCGGCGTTGGGAGTCGCCCTAGTGAATCGTTAGTGGGCGTGGGAAACAAATACTGGTAACGCAAGAATGACGAGGCCGCTGAAGCTCCTGGCGGTGGATTCAATTCGTGCTGTTACAACAGTCGATTCCGCCTTCATTTGCAGCGAGTCCATGCTGACTAACTGCTGAACCGTGTCATTCAACAAATTTCGTTGGCTCTCTGGAGAATACGCGTCTTACCATAGGCTCGAATTCCCCCAGTGACATGGTATCGTATTCGGGATCAAATGACGCCTGATCCCAACGATGGCAGAAATCAATACAATCCTGATAATAAGGATGATCACGGTATTGGTCGCGGGCGTTTCGATCCATATCGAAATGATGAAAGAAGTAATAGCCCTGGAACAAACCATGGTGCGCAACCACCCAGTGATTCTTCTCGCTTACATACGGACGCAACATAGCCGCAGCCACCTGGCTATGATTATAGGGTGCCAACACATCTCCGACATCATGAAGCAGTGCGCACACAATCGTCTCCTCATCCGCACCATCTCGTAACGCGCGAGTCGCTGTCTGTAGCGAATGGGTATACCGATCGACCTGATAACCTAAAGGATCTCCGGCCATTTGCTTCAGCAGCGTTAAAGCATTGTCCACCACTTGCTCATGATTATTTCCATAAAACTGATCCAGAAACAGGTACTCTTCCTTTGTGCCGTCTTCCATCCGCGTGAAGCTCACTGCCTTCATCGTCATCACCTCATTGATTTTCCAGGGCAACCCACCCAAGCGGTATTTGGTAATGATCGCTGACTTTATGGCAAAGCACAATCATCATACCGATCATAGCCGCGTGCCTTCCGGCTGTCGCGACGCAACGCAAGGACACTCCCGCTCCACATCGAAGGCTGCCAAGTCACTGCTGCCTCATACACTCACCACAGTCATGCCGGAAACACCGCAGGTGTTATCCGGCATCCAGTAAATCATCAAAGTCTCTGGATTCCGGATAAGCGCTACGGAATGACAAATGAGAGCAATGACCGATCATGTGCATATTGCGGTTCACAGTGTGAATCGCTTCGCCGTCAAGATTTTGACCCTATCTATTCTAATTTTTATGGGACAGCAATACTGCCCAGCACGCTGGTCCTGTTGGCGACCCTCGCGAGAAGGAATGCTGTTGCAAGATAGATTTGTCCGGCTGCTACCGTCCAGGTAGATTACGCCAGGATCCATGGGTTTTGTTAGACGTATACAAAAGTTAAGCTAACAAGTTCACCGCTTGAACTCAAATTCGGACCCAGCGCAACATTCACGTTAGTCGCAACCCCTGGCCCAAAAAACATAGGAGCGCGTCATGCTGCCATTCGAGAAAAGCGAATACCTTGAACGAGTCAACAAAGTTAAGAAGAGCATGACCGAAAATGGGATTGATGTGTTGCTATCCACTAATCCCGCAAACATATGCTATCTGACAGGTTACGACGGTTGGTCGTTTTATGTTCACCAATTGGTTGTGATTTCCGTGGATCATGACCATCCAATATGGATTGGCCGAGGTATGGACGCTAACGCGGCACGCGTAACAACCTATCTAGATGACAACAACATCCATGGGTATGCCGATCACTATGTGCAGTCCACAGAACGTCACCCCATGGATTACGTCGCCGATCTAATAAAGGAAAAGGGGTGGGACCGCAAAACCATCGGCGTAGAAATGGATACATACTACTTTACCGCTGCCTGCTATGTTGCTCTACAACGGAATCTTCCGAATGCCGATTTCAAAGACTCCACGACTTTAGTGAATTGGGTACGCGTCATTAAATCTCCGCAGGAGATTGAATTCATGAAACGTGCGGCGCGAATTATAGAAAAAGTCATGCAAACCGCAATGGATGCCATCAACCCCGGCGTAAGACAATGCGACGCGGTTGCGGCAATCTATCAAGCTCAAATCAGCGGAAGCGGCGAATACGGCGGCGACTACACCGCGTTCTGCCCGATGCTACCAACAGGGAAAGGCACCTCTACTCCGCACCTCACCTGGACCGACGAGCCTTTTGTCAACGGCGAAGCAACTGTTCTGGAACTGGGTGGCTGTTATAAGCGATATCATTGCCCAATGGCACGTACCGTACACCTTGGGACCCCGCCCAAAGCGCTTTCTGACACTGCCAATGTGGTGGTCGAAGGCCTGAATAATGCACTCATGGCCGCAAAACCAGGGGTGACCTGTGAAGAAGTTGAAGCAACTTGGCGCCGGACGATCGACAAATACGGCTTAAAGAAAGAGTCGCGTATTGGCTACTCCACTGGGCTTAACTATCCGCCGGACTGGGGCGAGAGCACCTTGAGCTTACGCCCCGGAGACAAGACCGTGCTACAGCCCAATATGACCATTCATATGATTCCTGGGATCTGGATGGACGACTGGGGCATAGAAATCAGCGAGTGCTTTCAGGTCACCGAGAGCGGCTCAAAGACCTTCGCCAACTTCCCCCAGGGGTTGCTGGTAAAGGAATAGCTCAGGTGTTTTGCTCTGTCCTCGCCGTTTTGCACCTTGCATAGGGAAAGGCCACGGCGGAAAAAATCCGCGTGACCTTTCCAGACTTACTGGTAGGGGTGTAAGTCGCTGCTAAAGACGGAAAACGTGCAGGTCAGGCTCCTAGCCCTTCACAAAAGCCTCGTACTCCTCGATGCTAATTGCACCGTTTTGATCAGCATCAACGATTCCAAACTGATCGCTTAATCCCTGGTGGCCACCCGCCTCAGCGGCGCTAATCATTCCGTCCTGATCCGCATCCAGGTCACCAAACGCTGGCATGTCTTGCGCGGTGCAAGAAAGTGCGAATAGGGCGGACGTAAGACCGCCGGCAAAAGTTGCGAAACGTCTCATGAAGCACTCCTCTCAGCAAAAGTTTCCGCTTCCTGCAATGAATTGCCGTCCTTGGCCAGTTACCAATAGGAAATAAGCAACTCTTGTGCCAACTTTGACCGAACGACGAGAAATCAGCGGTATTAGCGAGAAAGCCAGCAAATTACTTTGAGAAAAACACTGTTTAACCGGCTACGACCCTTGTTGACGGACTACCACCGTCGCTGACGGACTACCACTGTCGCACATCACTTACACTAATGAGGTTAACTCCGCTAACTACTTGAATCCCTTACAGTTACTTCGTCGCGATCTGACGACAGCGCACGCCGTTTAAACGCAGCAGGGTTTAGCTGGGATCGCCGCAATAGCTTATAGAAGTCAGTGCGGTTACGCTTGGCTAAGCGGGCCGCACGCGCCACGTTGCCACTGGTCATTCTGAGTAACCGTGTTAAGTATTCCCTGGTAAATTTATCCCTCGCCTCGGCATAAGATAGAAACTCGTTCGCGTCGTTGCCTAGAGCGTGCTCTACAGTGTGCACACTGATAACCCTGGTCGGTGAAAGCACTACATTTTGCTCCACCACGTTGTATAAATGCCGAACATTGCCGCGCCACGACGCAGCTACCAGCATATCCATGGCCTCCGGCGTATAGGTCTTTGCGGGCTCATTTCGCTTTTCCGCCAAGCGAGTCAAGAAATGAGTAACCAGCAACGGTATGTCCTCGCGTCGTTCGGCGAGCGGGGGCATATGCAGACTCACGACATTCAGTCGATAGAACAAATCTTCACGAAACTTGCCTTGTGCGATAGCGTTTCGCAAATCGCAATTTGTCGCAGAAATCAGACGTACGTCTATCGGTGTCGCCTTGGTGCTGCCCACAGATCTTATCTCTCCTTCTTGTAGCGTTCGCAGCAACTTTATCTGCAATGCAGTCGGCATATCGCCGATCTCATCCAACAACAATGTGCCACCATCAGCAGCCTGAAACAGGCCCCGGTGACTACGCATAGCATTAGTAAAAGCGCCGCGTTCATGACCGAATAACTCGGACTCAAGCAGATGCTCAGGAATAGCGCTACAGTTGATTGCAATGAACTCGCGGTCGCCACGAGAGCTTGCGTTATGAATCGCACGCGCAAGGAGCTCCTTACCGGTGCCGCTCTCGCCAGTTATCAGAACACTCGCATCGGATTGCGAGACCTTATAGGCGCTGGCCAGGACATCATCCATTAGCGCGCTGCAACTGATGATTTCATGCCGCGACATTTTGTTTACGTATTCAGGGGCGGAGTTTTTGAGTGCCTTGGCCACCTTTGTTTGAAGTACCTCTTTGTCTACTGGCTTCGTTAGAAAGCCGACAGCACCCCTTTGGGTCGCATCGACAGCGTCAGGTATGGTGCCGTGGGCGGTAATAATTAGGATAGGTAGTCCAGGACGTTTCTTATGAATCTCATCCAGCAAATGCAGGCCGTCCATCTCGTCCATCCGCAAATCAGTAATCACGGTCTGCGGATGGAACGTATCAAGAACACTGAGTGCAGCGGCGCCACTCTCAACGCCTTTGACTTCGTGGCCAAATGCCCGCAGGCGCAATCCCAATAGCCTCAGGAGGCTGGGATCATCGTCTACCAACAAAACTCGTCCAGTTTGCTCTGTCATCACGATCAAATCTCGCTTCTAGGGTTTGTCTACGGAACGCTCAATGTGTGTCAGGTCTCTGATCTTTTGGCGGAGGTCCGCCAATTCGGTGTTCATTCTGTCAAGCTTCGTCTCCAGTTGTTGATTACTTGTTACCGCTGCGCTTGACTGGACTTCCAGGTCTCGCAGGCACAATTTGTACTGTCCCAGGGTAGTCTGGGCCTCGATAGCCTTCTCGATTTCGTTCAGAGAAATGACGACAAAATCGTGTGCGGAGGGCGACAACCGCGTGGGGCCGCTGAGCGAATCGAGCAAGACAGCACGCGCGGTCTCGTTGTCCTCCCTGGTCGCACGAGGTCCGCTCGAAATTATGGCGAGGCGAATCTGGTTAGAGATTGATGGACTCGAGGAGTATCTAATTGCAGCCTCTTTTCGCATTAGGCTTAGATCTGCCTCGGTAATCTCAGAAATCTGTCGTTTCAAAGCAAGATACGAGACCGTGCTTTTCATATCCACGGTGACTCCAGACGAAGGCAACTGAGCGCAACCCGCCTGAATAACAGCGACAATCAGTAGCAAGAAGCAAATGTTCCTATGAATCATTGGCGACAACGGTCGAAGGCAAAAGAATTCGAAATCGAGCACCAACCGGAGCCTCGACAACGCCGACGGTTCCACCATGGAAGGCAATGCAATCGCGGGTAACGGACAGCCCTAAACCAGTGCCAGCCACATAGGAATCCTGCGGATCTCCTCCCTTATAAAAGGGTTCGAATATGAAGTTCTGATCTCTCTCCGAAACACCTGGGCCTTGATCCGCAATATCGATTAGTACCCCATCTTCCGCACACCTTGCCTCTACCTTGATTTCTGAACCTCGTGGTGCAAACTTGATCGCGTTGGACAGCAGGTTTTTTAACGCTCGAACGATCTTCTCTCGATCCGCAGCCAGGATAAGTTCTTCGCCACAAACATTCAGCGACAGTCGCTTGCTTCTGAGCAGAAGCCTATGGTGCTGCTTGATCTCGTCGATAATTGAACTCAGGCCAAAGTGCGTCATCTCCAGATTTCCAAGCTCCCGACGCGCACCAAAGTCCAGTATATTTTCGATCAATCCCTGGAGTTCCAAACTGTTGTCGCGAAGGAGTTGGGCCACCTCTACTTGCGTCACATTGAGGCTTCCCAATGTTCCGTCGACAAGTAGCTCCGTCCCCTCTCGGATGCTCGCTAGCGGGGTCTTGAGCTCATGCGACATGTGCTGGAGAAACTTGCTTTTTGCACGTTCTAGCTCATCCAGACGTCTGCGCAGCCAATCAAGCTCATGACCTAGGGCGGCAAACTCTGGGGGGCCGGTGATTGTGACCGCCTGATCAAAGTTGCCTTCACCGAGCTGTCGTATGGCACGGCCAACCTGGCGTATAGGTCGAACGATCAAGGCTGTAAAAAATAGCACCAGCACGATCGTGCCCAGAATTAGTGCAGCCGCCTGCAAGCCAAGCCCATAGCGCGTTTTCCGTGACGCATCTTGAAGGGATTCGAGCTCGGTATGAATCATCCTCCAACTTTCAGATACCACAGTGCTCGCTACAAACTTGAGACCAGCGAGGGTTTCTAGCGCTTTTTCCGATTCAAACGATTTCGGCGCATACCTGCTGAGATCAAAGAACACATTGGCACTATCCCGTTGGATCCGCGCCAAATACTCATCCATCGGCAGATCCTGATCCAGGCTACGCAACACCTTGATATTGTTGAGTAATCGAAGTTGTTTCTCTTCATATATTTGCAGCAGGGACGGATCCTCCAGTACTTGGTACTGCCGCGCGTTGCGCTCCATCTCAGTTAGCTGTTCAGC
>JAOTYS010000216.1 GCA_029861795.1 Gammaproteobacteria bacterium
CGCGGTTGTTTTTGCCATACATACGGAACAACTTTGTCGCTCGCGTGAAATGTGATCGATTCGGTGGATTGAGTTTATGACTTCAGTCGGCGTCACAGGATGCATTTCTAGGAGCTGCGCTTGGCCACACATACGCGTACAATCAAATCGTGACCAGAAAAGACAACGCTCTGCCGATGCAAACCTTCCACCCCGCGGTAGCAGCGTGGTTTAGCAAGACTTTTGCTGCTCCAACCGAATGCCAGTTGCAAGCGTGGCCGGCGATTCAACAAGAGGCTCATACCTTAATTGCCGCGCCCACAGGATCGGGTAAGACCTTAGCGGCATTTCTTTGTGCGATCGATTCATTGGTTCGCCGTGGGGTCCGGTACGGAGATCTGCAAGATGAGACGTCCGTACTGTACGTATCACCGCTAAAAGCCCTCTCTAATGATATTCAGAAAAATCTGGAAGCTCCTATTGCAGGCGTGCGCGATGAGCTGGTTAATCTGGGGCTGCCAGATCTAGATATCCGAGCTTGGGTGCGAACTGGTGACACCTCGCAGGCGGAGCGCGAACGCATGCGCCGGCGTCCTCCGCATATCATTGTGACCACCCCGGAGTCGCTTTGTATCCTACTGACCTCGGACTCAGGGCGTAACATGCTCAGCACGGTCAGCACCATCATCGTCGACGAGATCCATGCGTTGGCAAACAACAAGCGTGGCTCTCATCTGAGCTTGTCGTTAGAGCGCCTACAAGCGCTGACCAATAAAAGTTCAGTCCGGATCGGATTGTCGGCAACGCAGAAACCCATCGAGCAAGTAGCCCGCTTTCTCATCGGAATGGGTCGCGACGAATGCACTGTGGTGGACTCGGGGCACGTGCGCGAGCGTGACCTCGCCGTGGAGATTCCTTCCTCCGAGCTTGAGGCAGTGATGGCAGGAGAAGTGTGGACGGAGGTGTATGACCGTCTCGCGGAGCTCACCCACACCCACACTACCACGTTGATCTTTGTAAATACCCGACGTTTGGCGGAACGGGTCGCGCGCCATCTAGCCGAACGCGTGGGGGAACAATGGGTGACAGCTCATCACGGTAGTCTGTCCCGAGAACACCGTTTGTGCGCGGAGCAGCGCCTGAAGGCTGGTCAGCTCAAGGCGCTGGTCGCCACGGCATCCTTAGAGCTTGGTATCGATATCGGAGACGTGGATCTGGTATGTCAGCTCGGGTCACCGCGCGCCATCGGTGCCTTGCTACAGCGAGTTGGGCGTTCCGGACACGCTGTGGGTGCCTTGCCCAAAGGTCGATTGTTTCCGTTGTCGCGTGACGATCTGATGGAGTGTGCCGCGCTGTTGCATGCTGTCAGTTACGGTGAGCTCGATCGATTAAGGATCCCTCACCAACCTCTAGATGTATTGGCCCAACAAATTGTGGCAGAGGTGGCCTGCCGAGAGTGGGGCGAGGACGATCTATATAACGCTTTCACTAAATCATGGCCATACCGGGACCTTGCACGCGAGCATTTCAATGATGTTACTCGGATGCTGGCACAAGGATTCTCCACGCGCCGTGGGCGACGCAGCGCTTATCTTCACCACGATGCCGTAAACAAGCGCTTGCGTGGACGGCGTGGCGCTAAGCTGACCGCGATCACCAACGCGGGCGCTATTCCGGATCAGTTCGATTACGACGTTGTGTTGGAACCGGATGGTGTCGTCATCGGAAATCTAAATGAAGACTTTGCATTTGAGAGCCTGCCAGGGGACATCTTTCAACTCGGCAACACGTCCTACCGAATATTGCGTGTCGAAAAAGGGACAGTGCGAGTGGAAGACGCTAAGGGTCAGCCGCCTAATATTCCGTTCTGGTTTGGTGAAGCACCAGGACGCACTGACGAGTTGTCTTTTGCAGTATCACGTCTGCGCCAGGAGATCTCAGACAAACTGGAAGTCGGCCGAGAGGCAACGATTGAATGGTTGACTAAGGAAGTTGGGCTAACTGCCGCGGCCGCGACTCAACTCACCGACTATTTGGCGACCGCCAAAGCGGCATTAAAAATGATTCCCACTCAGAACCAAGTGGTGTTCGAGCGATTTTTCGATGAGGCCGGCGACACCCACCTGGTCATACACGCCCCGTTTGGTTCCCGCCTCAACCGTGCATGGGGACTCGCTTTGCGCAAACGTTTTTGCCGCAAGTTCAACTTTGAACTGCAGGCGGCGGCGCTGGAAGACAGCATTGTGCTGTCGTTGGGTCCCAGCCACAGTTTTGAGCTGAAGGAAGTCGCCAATTACTTGAAGTCGTCAAGTGTGCGTGAGGTGTTGGTTCAAGCCCTGCTGGCGGCGCCCATGTTTCCCACACACTGGCGTTGGTCGTGCAACATTGCGCTTGCGGTTAAACGTAACCGCAACGGAAAGCGTATGCCGGCGCAGTTACAACGCATTGACGCGGAGGATCTGATCGCGGTGGTGTTTCCAGACCAGTTGGCTTGCGCGGAAAATCTGGCGGGCCAACGAGAGATTCCCGATCATCCTCTAGTGAACCAAACCATATCGGATTGCCTTCACGAGGTCATGGATGTTGTGGGTCTAGAGCAGCTTTTGACCAGAATTGAAAGTGGGGAGGTAGGCATCGTCTGTCGTGACCTGTCGACGCCTTCTCCGCTTGCCCGGGAGATACTCGGCGCCCGACCCTATGCCTTTCTGGACGACGCACCGGCTGAGGAACGCCGCACTTTGGCAGTCCAGGCGCGTCAATTCCTCGACCCGGAATCTGCCGCCGATATGGGTCATTTGGACCCAACAGCCATTGAGCGTGTGCGACAAGAACTGCAGGTGGATGCGCGCACACCGGACGAGCTGCACGACGCCTTGGTGATATACGGATGTCTGACTGAGAAAGAGGGCAAGGCGGTTCCACAAGTGTCGACCGACACAGATGGGGCTCTGAACTTTGGGTGTGAACATTTGTTCGAGTCTCTGGCCGGTGAGGGGCGAGTGACGCGATTGCAAACAAGTCCGACCCGCACATTGTGGGCGGCCGCCGAACGTTTGCGAGAACTCCAGATGGTGTTTCCACAAGCCAAGATGACGCCCGTCATCGAGCCCGTGTCAAGCACCGCGGGCCACCCGGCGGATGGCGCTCAGGCGCTGCGGGAAATCATTCGTAGTCGCTTGGAGTTGCTAGGTCCTGTCAGTGTCGCAGAGCTGGTTGAATCTCTTGGGGTGTCGCGGGCGGATATCGATGTAGCATTGATGGCCTTGCAGGCAGAGGGTTTTGTGATGCAAGGTCAGTTTTGCGGTGACGGTAAACCAACGCAATGGTGTGAGCGCCGATTGCTAGCACGCATTCATCGTTATACCGTCAAACAACTTCGCCAAGAGATCGAACCCGTCAGTTCCGGCGATTTTGTTCGTTATCTCTGCGAATGGCACGGTGTGACACCGGATGAAGTCGGCGAGGGTTTGGACTCCCTGGCCATGGTGGTAGAGCAGTTGGAGGGGTTCGAAGCGGCGGCTGTCGCTTGGGAGAGTGATATCCTACCCGCCCGTGTCGCTGGCTATGTGCCCTCCCTGCTGGACCGTCTGTGCTTGTCCGGTCGCACCAATTGGGTGCGACTCACTTGCCCGAAGAGCATGGGCGAGAAGGGCCGTGGCGTCGGACCGGTACGAACAACTCCGATCGCTTTGATCAGTAGGCGGCGGATGTCGCTGTGGAATCAACTTGTTACTCGACCGGATCCCGAGGCCATGCGACTGTCTTCCGAGGCCAACAGGGTGTATGCAGTGTTGCGCTCCCAAGGTGCCAGCTTCTTCGAGGATCTGGTCGAGACCTCGGGCCTATTGCGCACCCAGGTAGAACAATCACTTGCAGAGTTGGTGGCATGTGGGCGGGTGACGTCTGACAGTTTTAATGGGCTACGGGCATTGCTAGTTCCTCAGCAGCGCCGCGCCTCGAGTGCGCGACGACAGCGCCGACGCGCAATCGCATACCGGTTCGACGATGCTGGGCGTTGGAGTCTTATTCGCGGATTGCAGTCCGACGCCACCGATAGCGCTGGGGTTGACTCGGCGGCGGTGGAAGAGGTGGCGTGGATATTATTGCGGCGATACGGTGTGGTGTTTCGTAAGCTATTGGAACGGGAGTTGGATTCCTTACCGCCTTGGCGAGACCTATCACGGACTTATCGCCGGTTAGAGGCGCGTGGCGAGATTCGCGGGGGTAGGTTTGTTGCCGGATTCGCTGGTGAGCAATTTGCGCTAAGCGATGCGGTGGCTTTACTGCGCAAGGTTCGGCGTCGAGCTAAGGATGGACGGCTGATCTCGATAAGCGCCGCTGATCCACTAAATTTGGTGGGCATTGTAATACCCGGTGCTCGCGTCCCAGCGCTGGCCTCGAACAGGGTATTGATGCGAGACGGACGCGTGGTTGCCACGCGAATCGGTGGCAACATCGAGTTCAAAGAAACTTTGGGCGCGGGCGCCGAGTGGGATGCGCGTAATGTGTTGTTGAGGCAAAACGTGCCACTCCCCTACCGCGATGGCGCATCGTTCGATATGTAGCTAGCCGACCGCTTCAAGCGCGCTGCAGAATCAGGTGCCGTGGTCTGTGTCGAAGCAGACTATTCCACCTTGGGCGTAAAAAGCACCGCCTCGCGGGTCGAATAGTAGGCGGCAAGATCTTGCATGTCCGCCTTCGATAAGTTAGCAACAAACCCCTTCATGATTGCGTTGTTTCGCGCCCCGGATTTGTAGTCCTGTAACGCTCTCACCATATAGTCGTGATGTTGTCCGGCAAGATTTGGAAACTGAGGCTGCGTGCCGATACCATCGGTGCCGTGACAGCTAACGCAGACTTGAGCTTTTGCCTTACCCGCCTCGACATCGCCCCCGGCCACTGCCATAGAGTAAGTCCAAACCAATCCCAGCAAGCTACTGATGATAACTAATCTTTTCATGCTAACATCCCTCTGCGCGGTTCATGGTTTGGTGAGACCGGAAAAATAGGCGGCGATATCTTCCATGTCTTGGTCGCTCATGGTGGCAGCATGGGCGTGCATGGTGGAGTGATTGCGTGCTCCACTTTTATACGCTTTCAATGCCTCGACCAGATATGCGGCGTTCTGACCGCCAAGCTTTGGTACTGGATAAGCTGGATAGGCGTTACGCATTCCCGGTGCTGCGTGACATCCCATACAGGTAAATGCCTTTTGGCGCCCTGAGGCGGGGTCGCCTTCCGCATAGCAGTTGCATGTCGCGACCATTCCGAGGACGACCAGGATCAGGGATAGGCTGGCTCTCATTTTTTGATTATTCCTCCCAGTGAAATATTCCAAGGGGCGTAACCATAAGGAAGACGGCACCGCACTGCAACCACTTTGCCCATCCATCGGGGTCCCTAAGTCTGGTCCTGCTGGGCCGAACCCGGCCCGGTCGCTACGTTGTGAGGCGCCGCCACGGGTCCCGGAGACGCGGAGTTTTTCGCATGACTTGTCTCTCCAAGACTAATGCGTTATAGGATTGGGGATGGGCGCCGTGGTCTTAGCCCGCGGTGTCGATGCGAAGATGATCTGTTGTTTGCGAGGAGGAGCAAAACATGCCTGCTTATACCACTGAGGATATTCGTAACGTCGCACTGGTAGGACACGCTGCCTGCGGAAAGACAACGCTCACCGAGGCGCTGCTGCTCAAGGCGGGTGTGATTAATTCCATGGGTAGCGTGGAGAAGGGCACAACGGTTAGCGACTTCGATCCCTTGGAGCAGAAGCATCAGCATTCGCTGAATGCATCCATTGTGTCGCTGGACTATGAAAACCACCACATCAATTTGATCGATACCCCTGGTTACCCTGATTTTATGGGCCCCACGCTAAGCGCCTTGCCCGCGGTGGAGACCGTTGCGGTAGTTATCAGTGCCAATGCCGGAATCGAGAGCATGACACGTAAGCTGATGGACTGGGCCGCGGGTCGCAAGCTATGCCGGATGATTGTTGTTAACAAGATCGATGCGGAAGGTGCGGATCTCGCTTCACTGTATCGCGCGATTCAAGAATCCTTTGGCAAAGAGTGCCTTGCCATCAATCTCCCCGCCAAGAATGGCGCTGGCGTTGCAGATTGTTTCTTCAATGCATCTGGTGAGACCGGTTTTTCTTCGGTGGAGGAGGCACATACAGCAATCGTAGATCAGACTGTTGAGTTGGATGAAGAGCTAATGGAGGCCTATCTGGAACAAGGGGAAGTGTCCCCGGAGCAGCTCCACGATCCGTTCGAGCAGGCGTTGCGGGAGGGTCATTTGGTGCCGGTGTGCTTCACCTCGGCGCTAACAGGTGCAGGGATCGATCATCTGCTACAGATGAGTTCGAGGTTGCTACCCAATCCGAAAGAAGGCAATCCCCCAGCGTTTGTGAATGGTAGCGGCGATGAGGGGACCATTGTGAATGTCGAGCCGGATCCTAATAAGCACGCGGTGGCGCACGCGTTTAAAATCTCCTTTGATCCCTTTGTCGGTAAGCTAGGCATATTCCGTGTGCACCAAGGCACCATCACTAAAGACAGCCAACTTTTCGCCAATGATGCCCGCAAAGCTCTCAAGGTGGGGCATCTATTCAAACTACAAGGAAAGAAACATATTGAAGTTGACGCAGGCGTTCCCGGGGATATTTGCACCGTAGCGAAGGTGGATCAAATTACCTTCGACACGGTGTTGCACGATTCCCATGATGAAGATGGACTACATTTGCGTTCCCTGGATCTACCCGCGCCTGTGGCGGGGTTGGCGATCTCACCTAAGAGTCGGGGTGATGAGCAAAAGGTTTCAGATTCGTTGCACAAGATAGTTGAGGAGGATCCGTGTCTACGTATCGAGCGCAATCCCGCCGCTAATGAGACTGTATTGCGTGGGCTGGGTGAGCTGCACTTGCGTATCGCGTTGGAGCGCATGAGTACACAGTTTAATGTTGAAGTAAAGACGAGCATACCAACAGTGCCTTACCGCGAGACCATCACCAAGAAGGCCGAAGGGCATTCACGTCATAAGAAACAAACCGGTGGTGCTGGTCAGTTTGGCGAGGTGTTTATACGGGTGGAACCGCTGCCGCGCGGCACGGGATTTGAGTTTGTTAACGCGGTGGTGGGCGGAGTGATTCCTTCGCAGTTCATTCCAGCGGTGGAAAAGGGTGTGCGTCAGGTGTTCGATTCGGGCGCAATCGCCGGTTTCCCCATGCAGGACGTTCGCGTCACGGTTTACGATGGAAAGCATCACCCTGTTGATTCGAAGGAGGTGGCATTTGTTTCCGCCGGAAAGAAGGCTTTTATCGACGCCATAGAGAAGGCAAAACCTATTGTGTTGGAACCCATTGTCGACGTCGAAGTAACCGCGCCTAACGATAACATGGGCGATGTTGCGGGTGATTTGTCCTCCCGTCGAGGCCGCGTAAGTAGTACTGACTCAGTATCGGCAAACACTATTTCGATTTTGGGGCAGGCACCCCTGGGAGAGTTGGGTGACTTCCAGTCCAGATTGAAATCCATTACCGGTGGTGAGGGATCATTTAGCCTGCAGTTCAAAGATTATGAACAGGCTCCGGCGGATTTGCAGCAGAAACTTGTCGGCGCCTATCAGCGAAAGGACGAAGATTGAATCGCGCCCGCCATGTTGATGTCGAGCACCCAGCGTCAGTACTACTCGGGTAGTTGTATCGGTACTAGTTGATGGAACAAACTCGACTCGCGTTTGTAGAAACCTTCGGTGTGAAACGAATCTTCCAGTTCGAAATGTTCGTAGTCTAGGTGATGACAGTATTCGTGCAGTAACGTGCGCAAGAAGGTGCGGAAAGCTACCACCTTACGGCGTTGAGCGGTGCGCATCCATACTGTGATGTGGGCAAGCGGATTTTCTTCAGCGGGCTCATATAGCCCATGTAGCTCACCCCA
>JAOTYS010000215.1 GCA_029861795.1 Gammaproteobacteria bacterium
CGCGGCAGCGCGATGTCTCCAGTATGCCCAACTCCCTTGGCACTCACATCGACGCATACCTTGATCACTTACGCAGTGAGCGCCAGCTTTCACCGCATACCGTAGAAGGATACCGGCGCGACCTCAGCAAGCTCATGAGCTTCTTTCGCGACGCGAAAGTCGCTGATTGGTCGCGACTGGACCCACGACAAGCACGTACCTTTGTCGCACGACTGCACCACCAAGGCCTTTCAGGTCGTAGCATTCAACGCGTGTTGTCTGCGGCTCGAGGTCTGTCTCGTTATCTGCGTCGTGAGCATGGTTTACGTTTCGATCCTTTCGGCTCGATCAGCGCACCCAAGAGCCCGAAGCAACTGCCGAACACCTTAAGCGTGGAGCAAGCGTCGTTGCTGGTGGCGGTCGAATCTAACGATCCTTTGGCGGTTCGCGATCGAGCCATGCTTGAACTGTTGTACTCATCCGGATTACGGCTCGCCGAGTTGGTCGGCTTGGACCTGGGGGACGTGGATCTGACGGGGGGTATCGTCAGGGTAATGGGAAAAGGTTCCAAGGAGCGTGTGGTGCCGGTGGGGCGCTATGCACTGCAGGCATGTAGGCAGTGGTTAGGCTGCCGAGGGCGATTTGTGGACGCCGATGCCAAGGCATTATTTGTCAGCAAGCGCGGCGCGCGCATCGGCCCGAGAACCGTGCAACGCCGCATCCAATACTGGTCTTCGCGACAAGGCTTGAGTATGCCAGTGTATCCGCACATGCTGCGTCACTCCTTCGCCACTCATCTGCTGGAATCAAGTGGCGATGTACGCGCGGTGCAGGAACTGTTAGGGCATGCCGACATAGGTACCACCCAGATTTACACCCACTTGGATTTTCAGCATCTCGCAAAGGTCTACGACCAGGCGCATCCGCGGGCTAGGCGAAAGACATAAGACCGCCATTGTATCGATCGTGTCATGATTGACCGTGATCAAACTAACCTTAACCCGCAGACTGCGGGGATCGGCTGGCCGGGCTCCACACGATCCAAGATCATTTCAGTCTGCCTTCACCAACTCGGCCGATTATACCGATGCCGTGGCGCCTCACACAGCTGAAAATGGGTAGGTTTGCAACCACGATCCGTGTGTTGATATGTCGCAGCTAAATGATTATCCTGCCCCCTTTTTTGCGTCCCTTGGTAAGAACCTAAGTCAGTAGCTTTAAGAGCATAGTCCTTGCTAAGGGAGAACGCTTACTGTCACTGAGTAGTCCGCGCTTCGCGAATCTCAAGTCGAAGGAAATCAATCAATAGGCAAAGATTTAGGGGGGGGCATGGCACCGATCGCTTTAATACCTACGATCCTAGGTGTTCTTGGTTTGTTCGCCGCACTTTACATATTCCGCTTGGTCAAGGCGTATCCCGAGGGCACCGGTAAAGTCTCGGAAATCGCCCGTTTGATCCATAAGGGGGCAATGGTATTCATGCGCCGCGAGTACACCGTGCTAGGCATATTCGTCGCCATTGTTATGGTGTTGATTCTGTTTTCACCGCTGGGGTGGCGAACGGCGTTCGCGTTTTTGGTGGGTGCCCTGGCGTCGGCCAGCGCTGGCTACATCGGCATGTATACCGCCACCCAAGCCAATGTCCGTACTACCACGGCGGCGCGCGATCACGGTGCACCCACCGCGCTAACCGTAGCCTTTTTCGGTGGATCGATTATGGGTTTGTGTGTCGCTTCCATGGGCTTGCTGGGTCTGGGTATTTTATACCTTCTGTTTGGCGGCGATCCAGAGACCGCCCATGTGATTCATGGTTTTGGCATGGGTGCTTCTTCGGTGGCGCTGTTCGCACGTGTTGGCGGCGGTATTTTTACCAAGAGCGCGGATGTGGGCGCGGATCTGGTCGGCAAGATCGAGGCCGGTATCCCTGAAGACGATCCGCGTAATCCCGGAGTGATTGCGGACAACGTGGGGGATAACGTTGGTGACGTCGCTGGGATGGGTTCGGACATTTTCGAGTCCTATTGCGGCGCGATGATTGCGACCATCGCCATAGCGTCAACCATGACCATGACCGCTCTAGGTGGGCTGGGAAGTCGTGAGAGTATGATGTTTTTGCCTCTGGCGCTCGCCTCAGTCGGGTTAATTTGCTCCGTAGGTGGTATTGCGCTAGTGCGTAGATATTCGAGTAAATCCCCGGAGATCGCGCTGCGTATTGGCACTATCGGCGCCTCAGTCTTGTTCATCATTGCCGCATTGATAGTGATCGCCATCGCAGGGATCAGCAGCAAGGTCTGGGGCGCTGTGCTGGTGGGGGCGGTCGGCGGTATCGTCATCGGTCTGATTACCGAGTATTACACCGCAGGCAGGCCCGTTCGCAAGATCGCTGAAGGCGGTGAGACCGGACCCGCCACGGTGATGATCGCCGGGCTAGCTATTGGCATGCAGTCAGTGGTGGTGCCGGTGCTTGTGATCTGCGCAATCATTCTTATTGCCAGTCAGCTTTCCGGACTTTATGGAGTCGGTATTGCTGCAGTGGGTATGCTTGCAACTGTTGGTATTACTATGGCCATCGATGCCTATGGTCCAGTAGCCGACAACGCCGGTGGAATTGCGGAGATGGCGGGGCTTGGCGAAGAGGTCCGCAAGATTACCGACTCTTTAGATGAGCTGGGAAATACCACGGCAGCGATAGGCAAAGGTTTTGCCATCGGAGCGGCAGCGCTAGCGGCACTCGCGATTATCAGCGCGTTCATTGAAACGGTCTCTTTTCACGTTCCGGATTTCACTTTGAGGATCAGTAATCCCGTGGTGCTTGCGGGCATGTTTCTTGGTGGTATTTTCCCGTTTCTGGTGAGCAGTCTGACCATGACTGCCGTGGGCGATGCGGCGTTTGACATGATCAAAGAAATACGCCGCCAGTTCAAAGAGATCCCGGGTCTGCTGGAAGGCAACGCCGAGCCCGATACCGAACGCTGTGTGGACATTGCTACCCAAGCGGCGCTGAAACGCATGATTGCCCCTGGGGTGTTGGCTGTCTCTGCGCCAGTGGTCGTTGGATTCGCGTTAGGTCCCCAGGCGCTGGGAGGGATGCTAGGCGGGGCATTGCTGGGATGTGTCCTGCTCGCGTTGACCATGGCCAACGCCGGCGGCGCCTGGGACAATGCCAAGAAATATGTGGAACGTGGAAACCTGGGCGGTAAGGGTTCCGATGTTCACAAGGCTACCGTGGTCGGCGATACCGTGGGCGATCCGTTCAAAGACACGTCAGGACCGTCAATGAATATCTTGATCAACGTGATGGCGATCGTCAGTTTGGTGATCGCGCCGTTGCTCGGGTAGACGTGCCGGTGAGTCAGCCTACGGCTAGATCTCGAACTTGGTTCTTAGCTTTTTCGGCAGAGGTGTGTTCTTTAGCACTACGTAGTTAGGCAAGCCGTTTTTAAAGGGCGGATAGCTCTCGCCTTTGATCAGTGGCGCTAAGTAGTCGCGGCATCGCTTGGTGATGCTGAAGCCGTCCGTGGTAATGTAGTTTCTTGGCACCGTCTTCTCGACATTGGCCACTTTAGAAAGCTTGGTCATGCCGATCTTCCAACGATAAGGATTCTGTGATGTTCGGACGATGGTTGTCATCACTGCATTGTGTCCTTTGAGCGCAAATTGAACCGCGGCTTTGCCCACTGCGTACGCCTGCTCCACGTCGGTTTTTGATGCGATGTGCCGCGCTGCGCGTTGCAGATAATCGGCTACCGCCCAATGGTATTTGAAACCTAGGCGGTTTCTCACTAGTTGCGCTACAACCGGGGCGGCCCCACCAAGCTGAGCGTGGCCGAAGGCATCTGTGGTGCCTGCCTGCGCTAGAAACTTACCTTGCTTGTTCCTTACCCCCTCAGACACTATTACCGCGCAATAGCTGTTGCGACTCACCGAAGCTTCCACGTGGGCCAGGAACTTAGCCTCATCAAATTCGATTTCCGGAAATAGGATCGCCTGAGGCGCATCGCCTGGTTTCTCAATTGCCAAACCCCCGGCTGCAGCGATCCAACCCGCGTGACGTCCCATCACTTCCATGACAAATACCTTGGTCGAGGTCTTCGCCATTGAGACTACATCGAACGCCGCTTCGCGAATGGACGTGGCTACATATTTCGCTACTGATCCAAACCCGGGACAGTTGTCGGTCACTGGTAGGTCATTGTCGACGGTCTTAGGGATCCCGATACACACGATGGAATAGCCCATGCGCTTACTGATCTGGGACACCTTGTGGGCGGTGTCCTGCGAGTCGTTGCCACCGTTATAGAAGAAGTAGCCGATATCATGGGCCTCAAACACCTCTATCAGCCTTTCATACTGCGCTCGGTCCTCGTCTAAACCTTTCAACTTGTAGCGACAGGAGCCGAAGGCCCCGCCTGGGGTGTGCTTGAGTGCGGCGATCGCACTCGCCGAGTCTTTACTGGTGTCGATCAAATCCTCGGTTAGGGCGCCGATAATGCCGTTACGCCCAGCATAGACCTTTCCAATTCCACGCTTGTTGCTACGCGCAGTTTCTATTAGTCCGCACGCGGTGGCGTTGATTACTGCGGTGACACCGCCAGACTGGGCGAAAAATGCGTTTCTTGGTTTGGCCATGAGATCCCTACCCCGTTTTATTGCAATGAGCGCGATAGTGGGGATTCTCCCATATCCCCTCGATCTTCAACATCGGCGGATACCACCGAACCGGCTTGAAGTCAGCGGACTAGGCCCGCCCCCGTGCTCTCCAGCTGCGAGTATTTGACCGGGGATGGCCGAGACGGTAGGGTAGCGCCCCGTCGCAGAGCAGTGACAGCGATTAAGGGACCTCGGATCCACTACCAATAACCTCGCAAAGAGACCCACAATGCGAATCGTACTCTTGGGAGCCCCTGGTGCCGGCAAGCGAACCCAGGCGGCGCTGTTGGCCGAAAAATACAACGTTCCTCAACTTCACTTAGAGCAATTGGTCGATGCCGCTATGGCCAGCGGCAGTGATGTTGGCAAGCAGATCAAGCACCACGTCGCTAAGCGAGAACCGCTACCCACCGAGGCGCTGATTAAGGTGGTGGAGCAGCGCTTCCGGGAGGCGGGCGCCAAGCGCGGATTTATCCTCAATGGGTACCCGCGTAGTATTCCCCAGGCACAGGAGCTCGATAACCGACTCACATGGTTTGGTCGACCGTTGCAGATCGCGCTGATGATGCAAGTCGATCTAAGCGCTATGACAAAGCGGTCACGGCGTCGAAGCGAGACAACGCTGCGCAATCAGCTGGCAACTTATGAGGATGAGATTCGGCCAGTGGTTACCTATTACCGAGCTCAACAGAAACTGCGAACGGTGATTGCTGTCGGCAGTGTGGAAGAAGTCTTCCATAAGATCTGCGACATCATCGATACGGACATTCGGCCGCTGTCGGTGAAGGTCTTCGAGGTGCAGGATGTGCCCACCGCGGTCACTCCCGCTGCCAAGCCTGTGTCGGCTTTAGGAGAAGGGAGAGCCACGAAGGCCAAGGCTCAAAAGGCCGCTAGCGGGGCGGCCGGCAAGAAAAAGGCGGCTGTGGCCAAGAAGGTCGCTAAGGCGAAGCCATCGAAGAAAAAGCCTGTCAAGAAAAAACCCACTAAGAAGAAAAAACCCATTAAGAAGAAAAAACCCGCCAAAAAGTCGACTGCTGTTAGGAAAAAGATGACTAAGAAGACCGTGCGCAAAGCCTCAAAGAAAAGCTCTAAGGGGAAGAAAGCCGCCAGCAAGCGCAGCAGAAAGTCTGCGGTGGCAAAGAAGAAGACCAAAACCACTCGGGTAAAGCGCAAACCTGCGAAGAAAGTAGCGAAGAGGGCGACTAAGAAAAAGGCCAAGAAGAAGGCAACGCGTAAGCGGCGCTAGCCAATCGACAAAAGTAAGCGTAGGAATACCGGGGGGCGCCACCAGCTACCAGCAGGCTGGCGTTATAGTGCAAGCGAATACAGCAAAGTTATAGCGATGTTGGCATAATCCATCTTGTCTCTTGGACCGTCCGCAGGCGTGAGATTTCTTATGAGTGAATCAATCTCGGGTCGCTTTCCTAAAGTGAGGATGCGACGCGTACGCGCAGACGATTTCAGTCGTCGGCTGACGTGCGAGCATCGGTTGGGCGTTGATGACCTGATCCAGCCGCTCTTTGTGTGCGAGGGTGCCGACCACACTGAATCGGTGGCATCCATGCCAGGAGTGCACAGGCTTAGCATCGACAAGTTGGTGGAGAAAGGAAGGACACTGGCAGAGCTCGGCATCCCCGCAGTTATCCTGTTTCCAGTCGTCCATGCGGACCAAAAGTCGGATGATGCCAAAGAGGCCTATCGTGCAGACGGGTTAATCCAACGGGCTGTACGCACTTTGAAGTCAGCCGTGCCCGAGCTTGGAGTGATCACAGATATAGCCCTGGACCCCTACACCAGTCATGGTCAAGACGGTCTAATAGATGACCGCTTCTACGTGGTAAATGATCCGACAATCGAGGTCTTGGTGAAGCAAGCTTTGTCCCATGCCGACGCAGGGGTCGACGTGGTTGCGCCTTCGGATATGATGGATGGACGTATCGGTGCGGTGCGGGAAGCGTTTGAGGCGAAAGGCCACACTAATGTCCGCATACTCGCATACAGCGCGAAGTACGCATCGAGTTTCTACGGGCCGTTTCGCGACGCGGTGGGCTCCTCCACCAATCTCGCTGGAGGTAACAAATATACCTATCAGATGGACCCGGGCAACAGCGATGAAGCAATGCGGGAGATCGCACTCGATATCGATGAGGGCGCGGATATCATCATGATCAAACCTGCCATGCCGTATCTAGACATCGTGCGGCGAGCCAAGGAGCGATTTGGCATGCCTACGTTCGTGTACCAGGTGAGTGGTGAGTATGCAATGTTAAGCGCGGCCGCAGCCAATGGATGGCTCGAAGAACGGGCCACGATTATGGAATCGTTGCTGGCGATGAAACGGGCGGGCGCAGATGCCATCCTCACTTACTTTGCAGAACGCGTTGCCCAGTGGTTGAAGCACTAGACTTTTCGTTGAGAGCACCTACCAGTTTTTCCATCGGGAGTGACAAGTGTCCACTACTAGCTATCTGACAAACCTATTCGGTCGTTCACCGATTCGTCCCCTACAACAGCACATGACCAAGGTTCACGCCTGCGTATTAGAATTGAAGCCATTGTTCGCTGCGGTAATTGCCACTGATATGGACGAGGTAAACAAAGTGCAGCATCGCATCGCGGCTTTAGAAAACGAAGCGGATGTGCTCAAAAAGGAGCTTAGACAGAATCTCCCTAAGGGCTTGATGATGCCGGTGGATAGGCGTGACCTACTGGAGGTCCTGCTGATGCAGGACAACATGGCGAACCAGACCAAGGACATCGCTGGACTGATCCGGGGTCGGAAAATGACTATCCCCGGGCCGATGCAGGAACTATTCGTTGAGTACGCGGATCGCTCCATTGAGGCATCCGAGAAGGCCCTGGCGGTAATAAACGAACTGGACGAGTTGGTGGAAACTGGTTTTCGCGGTCGGGAAGTCGACCGCGTGGAGAAAATGATTGAAGAACTCAATAGAGTTGAGCACGAAAGTGACGAGATGCAGGTTCAGTTAAGAGCCATTCTTTTCGATATGGAGGATGACTTGCGCGCTATGCGCGCAACCGATGTCATGTTTACTTATCAGCTCATTGAATGGACGGGGATGGTGGCTGATCATGCTCAGCGCGTCGGTAGTCGACTGCAGTTGCTACTCGCCAAATAGACTTTAACAGACAGTCACAAACGGGCCAAAGCATCACCACTAAGGTGGAGGAGAAGTGGATCAGTCTACCGTCTATTTAGTCTTGGCTGCGGCGTTTGCCCTATTTATGGCTTGGGGGATAGGGGCCAACGATGTGGCCAACGC
>JAOTYS010000217.1 GCA_029861795.1 Gammaproteobacteria bacterium
CGGGCCGGTAATTTGTATAGTGTTCGATAAGACCGTAGGCCCGAAGTTTATTGGTGTTGGCTACCTCGCAACCCCATCCAAGGATGCAATTGTAGAATCGTCCTTTGTCAGGACGCTGAGGATCCTTAAATATCTCTTTGTACTTAGGAAGGTCGTTCACATGTTTGAGGTCCGGCGCCACGGCCCTGATTCCCCGACCGGGGTCGCCTTGTTGAACGTAGCGTGGGATAAACCACCCCTGCACAGCGTCGGCGAAGTTAATACCTAAATCTCGAACTCGACCAGTGTTTTCCGCGGTTTCCCAGGCCTCACGGATATTGTCTTTCCATACCTCCATGGTGATGTCTACATCTCCAGTGGACATTGCGACCAACAAGGGCAATGTTGACCCAGGCACATCGCGTACTTCACATCCGTAGCCCTCCCTAACGATATATCCCGCAACCGCCGTATGAAATGAATTACTTTCCCAGCCCAAAGCCGCAAAGGTCACAGGTCTATCCAGTTCGCACTTTCGCTGTGCCAGGGCGTTTTGGGAACCCATAAGGATCAGGACCACGGCGATCAGAAGTTGACGCTTCATTGGGCGATATCGTCTGGCACGAAACACATTCATTGCCGGCTTTTCAAAGGATAGTGACGGGAGGCCGACGGGTGCACAGTATATGTAGAAGGTGGGTCAACTCAAGTGTTGCCTCAGACGTCGGAGGGTTGAGATCAATCCGCAACGCTGAGGTCTATTTATCGGTTGAACCACTCGTTTTCTGTGCAGTCTCAAGAACATATGGCAGCCCCCAACACTGGGAGGCGAGACCCTAGACAAGCTTATCTGAAAGCATGATGGCGCGATTTACCTGCGCTGATTTAACCAATTACTCCGGGCTAGGTTAGAATGCCTGCTGGCAGTGCTTACCTGCCCTTTTCACCATCAGGAGGCTAGACATGTCTAACAAAGAACATCGGTATATACCGAAACTGAAGGAGCAGTTGGCGGAGGGTAAGATCAATCGGCGAGAGTTTTTGCGATATTCGACCTTACTCGGCTTATCCGCAACGCTTGCTTACAACTTCGCCGAAAAGGCCACTGGTGTCGGTTTTATTCGGAGTGCGCAAGCCCAGGAGATCCCAAAAGGTGGAACCCTGCGTTGGGCCATGCGCTGCCCGGAAATCAAGAACCCACATGTATATCAATGGGTTTACGACTCCAATATCGCGCGCCCGGTTGTCGAGTATTTGACTCGTACGGACACCGACAACGTCACCTACCCCTATCTGGCGGAAAAATGGGAAGCCAGTGATGACCTCAAGACCTGGACATTTAATGTCAGACAAGGCATTAAGTGGCATAACGGCCGCGACTTTACCGCGGACGATGTCGTCTGGAACCTGCAGCACGTGCTGGATCCGGCCACGGGGTCCTCGGTGGTGGGCCTGATGAAAGGCTACATTATGGAAGAGTACGATACCGGCGAAAAGAACGAAGACGGCAGCGCCAAGATGGCGAATAAACTATGGGATGCCAGTGCCATCGAGATAGTTGATGATCACACGGTGAGACTCAATCTCAAGGCGGCGCAAGTCGCCGTACCCGAACATTTGTTCCATTATCCACTGCTTATTCTCGATCCGGAAGAGGGTGGTGAATTTGGTCCCGGATCCAATGGCACCGGTCCGTTTGAACTGGCCGAGTATAAAGTCGGCGAGAAAGCGGTGCTAAAGGCACGTGCGGAAAGCTGGGGCGATAAACCCTATCTTGATGCGATTGAATACATCGATCTCGGCGATGACCCAGCGGCTGCTGTATCCGCGATCGCTTCAGGGCAAGTCAAAGGTATGTATGACGCCGATGTCAACCAACTGGATGTATTCAAAAATCTTCCCGGTGTCACTATATCCAGCGCCACCACGGCGTCCACAGGTGTATTCCGTGTGCAAACGGATCGTCCGGAGTTTAAGGATCCAAAGGCACGCCAAGCCTTGCGTTATGCCGTGGGCAACAAACGCATCGCGGAGTTAGCGCTGCGTGAGCTGGGCACACCCGCGGAAAACCATCATGTATGTCCCGTGCACCCGGACTACGCCGAATTGCCGTTTCCGGAGCGCGATATCGAAAAGGCCAAGCAGTTGGCAGCCGAATCCGGCCTCGACAAAGTAGAAATCGCCATCGCGTGCAAGAAGGATCCCGCCTGGGAATTGGCTGCAGTTCAAGCCATGGTGGAGCAAATGAAGGAAGCTGGATTGAATGCCACGATTAACCTGATGCCGTCTGCCCAATTCTGGGATAACTGGGACAAGGTGCCGGTCGGCTTTACTTCGTGGGCGCATCGCCCGTTGGGATTTATGGTGCTTGGTTTGGCGTACCGCACCGGAGTGCCGTGGAATGAATCTCATTATTCCAACCCAGAGTTCGATGAATTGCTGACCAAGGCAGAGGGTACCCTGGACGTCGAGGAACGGCGTGAGATCATCAAGCAGCTCGAGCAAATCATGCAGGAAGACGGTCCCATTGTGCAGCCGTCATGGCGTGCGGTCTTCACGCCAGTACACGAGAAAGTGAAGGGATTCGAGCAACACCCGACGCAATATATATTTCCAGAGCGTCTCGGGGTTGAAGCTTAGCCGTTTTAACAAAACTTCTTGGAACAAAGAAACGGGGCTTCGGCCCCGTTTTTAATACTTCTTCTGAGGGTAATGCAGTGCCACGGGATCCGCGCTACGACGCTCTGTTCGAGCCGGTAAAGATCGGCCCGGTCACCGCGCGTAATCGCTTCTACCAGGTGCCACACTGTACCGGCATGGGTCACAACCTGCCCCAGACCGTCGCCGCCATGCGCAAGATCAAGGCCGAAGGCGGCTGGGCCGTGGTCTGTACCGAATACTGCTCCATCCACCCCTCGTCAGACGATAGCCCCTATGCCTTTTGCACGCTGTGGGACGACGACGACATTCGCAACCACAGGCTGATGACCGATGCGGTTCACGAACATGGTGCATTGGCCGGCGTGGAATTGTGGCATGGGGGCATGCATACCAGTAACCGGCTTTCGCGTGTGGCCCCAATGGCACCCTCTGACTCGGTCCTGCACATTACCCACCCGATACAAGCACGTGCAATGACCAAAGGGGACATCCGTAGCTTACGCCGCTGGCAGGTCGATGCCGCACTGCGCGCCAAACGTGCCGGGTTTGACATCGTCTACGTTTATGCCGGTCACGAGTATCTGCCCTTCCAGTTCATCTCCCGACGCACCAACCGACGCAGTGACGAATATGGTGGCAGCCTTGAAAACCGGGTGCGCCTGCTGCGCGAGATGATCGAAGACACCAAGGCCGCGGTCGGCGACACTTGCGCGGTAGCGGTGCGCATTGCGGTAGATGAGCTGATGGGTGAACGCGGCGTAACCAGCGATGGCGAAGGCCGCGATGTGGTTGCCATGCTCGCCGAGTTACCCGACTTGTGGGACGTCAACGTGGGTGATGTCGCCAACGACTCCAAGAGCGCACGCTTTTCCGAAGAGGGATACCAAGAGGATTACATTGCCTTCGTGAAGAGCCTGACGACCAAACCCGTAGTGGGTGTGGGCCGCTACACCTCTCCCGACCGTATGGTTTCACTAATTCGGCGCGGCGTATTAGATTTCATCGGCGCGGCCCGCCCGTCTATTGCAGATCCATTTCTCCCCCGCAAGATTGAGGAAGGCCGACTTGACGAAATTCGCGAATGCATCGGCTGCAACATTTGCCGATCGGGCAACAACGAAGGCGCCCCCATCCGTTGCACCCAGAACCCCACAATGGGCGAGGAATGGCGGCGCGGTTGGCATCCGGAGATCATCCCCAAACGGGGTGTTGCTGCCTCCGTGTTAGTAGTAGGCGGCGGTCCGGCCGGCCTGGAGGCGGCACGCGCTCTAGGGCAACGCGGCTACCGTGTCACCCTGGCCGAGGCCAATATCGAACTCGGCGGACGTGTCAGTCGCGAATGCCGCCTGCCGGGATTGTCCACCTGGGCTAGGGTGCGTGACTGGCGTGTCGGACGCCTCAACGAACTAGTCAATGTCGAAATCTACTTGGACAGCCAACTTGACGCAGACAACGTGCTTGAGTTCGGTGCAGACCATGTCGTGATCGCGGCAGGCGCCACTTGGCGCCGGGATGGATTGGGTGGCCACGCCCCACAAGTAGTACCTGGCTGTAATCTCCCCGGGGTGTATACACCTGATGACGTCATGAGCGGTATGCAGCCGAAGGGCCCCATAGTGATCTACGATGACGATCACTACTACATGGGCGGTGTGTTAGCCGAGCAACTGGCAACCAAAGGAGTCGATGTGACCCTCGCAACTCCGGCCGCATCACCATCAAGCTGGACCGTGATGACCGACGAGCAACACTTCATTCAGGCGCGCCTGATGAATTGTGGGGTAAAGCTGGTCACCGGTCACGCACTTGAACGCTTTGAGGCCAAAGCTGCAACACTTACCTGTGTGCATACAAACCGCAGCCAAACTATTGCCTGCGAATCGTTGTTATTGGTCACTATGCGTAGGCCCAACGACGCGCTGTATCATCAGCTAGTCGAACGGGGCACTGACAGCATCTCCTGTATCGGCGACTGTGACGTGCCCGGCGCCATAGCCCATGCGGTTTATGCCGGGCACCGCTTCGCCCGCGAGCTCGACACAACACAACAGGCCGATGTTCCACTTCGGCGGGAACGCGTGATAGTGTGACCGGAACAACAGTGACGCGGCATTGCCGTGTGACAGTCGTCGCCTGCACAGCAAGCCGTGATCAAAAACCGCTAGGGGACTACCATGACGAGACAACGAACAGGTCGGCGCAGCGCCCGCAGAGCAGACCGTAAGGTCGGTGCGGTGCATCAGCGTGAGTGGGCCGCGGTGCACAACGCTTATCCGCCCTTCGAAATACTTGATCCGGAACGCATAGAATCGCTCCACCTAGCGTCACTGAAAATTCTGCAGGAGCTGGGGATCGAAGTGCTGCACCCATCTACGCGCGATCTGTTGCGCCGAGAAGGCGCAGGTATCGACGGCGAACGTGTGTATTTCGCTAAGGACATGGTCGAGGAAAAAATCGGGTTAGCACCCGCCGAATTCGAACTGCGCGCACGCAATCCAGAACGTTCAGTGACCATCGGCGGTAATCGAATGGTATTTTGTGCTGTCGGTGGACCAGCCTTCTGTACTGACATAGACCGTGGCAGGCGTGCGGCAAATTTCGCGGACATGTGCGATCTGACTCGCCTGACCCATATGCTCAATGCCATTCATGTCGAAGGTGGCGGTGCTGTGGAACCCACCGATTTACCGGTCGAGACCCGCCATTTAGATATGTACCAAAGCTTCATCACTCTGACCGACAAAGCTTGGACCGGCTACGGGCTAGGCGCGTTTCGGGCTAATGATGCCATAGACATGGCAGCAATCGCGCTCGGCACTGATCGCGCCGGTTTGGCTGATAGACCCGCAGCGATAACTGTTATCAACTCGAACTCGCCGCTGCGTCTGGACGGACCGATGGCGGAAGGCCTCACGGCTTTCGCGGCCGCGGGCCAACCATTTGCCGCCACACCCTTCACCCTGTCGGGCGCCATGGCGCCGGCAACTGTCGCTGGTGCCAGCGTGCAGCAGAACGCTGAAGCACTCGCCATGATCGCCATCGCTCAATGCGTTCGTCCCGGGGCGCCCGTCATCTACGGGGGATTTACCTCCAATGTCGATATGAAGACAGGGGCACCTGCCTTTGGTACACCGGAATACGCGCAATCGGTACTAATCGGTTGTCAACTTGCACGCCGCTACAACGTCCCCTTCCGTACCAGCAATGTTACCGCCTGTAACACTGTCGACGCGCAGGCCGCTTACGAATCGCAAATGTCATTGTGGCCCGCTGTGCTAGGTCACGCTCAGGTGGTGAAGCACTGCGCTGGCTGGCTAGAGGGCGGACTCACCGCCTCATTCGAGAAGTTCATCCTGGACGCCGAGATGATTCAGATGATGGCAGCGTTCTTAAGCCCACCCGCTATCAATGAGGACGCCTTCGGGATCGAAGCCATCGCCGAGGTTGGTCCTGGTGGACATTTTTTTGGCACGGGTCACACCCTGGCGCGCTATGAAACCGCGTTCTACGATCCGATGCTCTCCGACTGGCGCAACTTTGAGGCCTGGACAGAATCAGGCAGCGAGGATGCCACCATACGTGCGAACCGCATCTGGAAGCAGCTCCTGGCAGAGTATGAAGAACCTTCACTGGACCCCGCGATCGCGGAGCAGTTGGATGTGTTTGTCGCCCAGCGTAAGGAAGAGATCAACAAGACACGATAGCCTGTCGCTTCCCAGTGATCGGGCTAACAATAATGACTCGAGATTAACTCGTGTCACTGTAGGATCAGCGGCCACTCAACTAAAGCCGCTCAGCTTTGCTTGACGGAGTCAAACTCAAGTAACAACCATGCAGCAACACAACCCAACGTGAAACCAGCAGTTACATCGTCGTTGACCGCCGCGGTTACTGCGTCGTGGGCGTTACTGCTAGGCTTTGGCGTGCTAATGCTCGGCGACGGGTTGCAGGGGACGCTCCTCGCGGTGCGCGCATTCAGGGAAGGATTTGCAACACTGACAACCGGATTTGTAATGTCGGCGTTCTACGCAGGGTTTCTCGGCGGATCGCTGCTTGCACCAAAGATCGTAACCCGAGTAGGTCATGTACGAGTGTTTGCGGCATTGGCCGCGGTGGCATCAGCGGCAATACTGGTTCACGCGGTGTTCGTATCGCCTACGGCCTGGGTGTTACTGCGGTTGATCAGCGGTTTCTGTTTTGCCGGTCTATATATCGTGGCGGAGAGTTGGCTGAATGACCGTGCCAGCAATGAAACACGCGGGCAAGTGTTGTCGTTGTATATGGTGATCACTTATTTAGCCATTGGCATCAGTCAATTGTTCCTCACCCTATCCGATCCAGTGGGTTACCCACTGTTTGTACTCACATCGATATTGATCTCAGTAGCGGTAGTGCCGTTGCTATTATCCGCGAGTCCGTCGCCGCGATTCGAAGAATCGCATACTGTAAGTCTGGTAGAGCTGTATCGTATATCGCCACTCGGTGTCGTGGGTATGTTCGGTATCGGGATGGCCATGGCAGCACTGTTTGCGCTGGGACCGGTCTACGCAGGACGCATAGGACTGACGACTGCTCAAATATCGTACTTTATGGCTGCGCCCGTGCTCACAACGGTCCTGTTTCAGTGGCCAATTGGTCACTTATCAGACCAAAGAGACCGACGACATGTGTTGATCGTTGTGACGTTTCTTGCGGCTTTAAGTGCGGCGGTGTGTGCCTTCGCGACACAGTGGTCAGCTGTCGGGCTAACAATCGCTTTCGGTTTATTGGGGGGATTTTCTCTGCCCGTTTATGCCCTGTGCATCGCCCACACTAATGACCATCTAGCCCCAGAACAGATGGTGGCCGCCAGCGGCGGTTTGGTGCTGGCGGGCGGGATCGGAGCTGTTCTCGGGCCCCTGACGGTATCGTTTATTATGGACCTATGGAATGACAGCGGATTTTTCTGGATGCTGGCGACAACACACGCTGCCATCGGTGGGTATGGCGTCTATCGAATGTTCAAACGTAGATCACCATCGCTTGAACAACAAGGCCACCATGCACCCGCTGTGTTTAGACCGTCAGCGCGTGCGGTAGAGACAATTCAAGAACATTTGCGCGATGACTTTCCAGAACCTGAACGCGACCCAAAAACGCCTTCTTGAGAGAACTGCAAGGTCTATCGTAAGTTATTAATTCGCTGCGTGAATTCGTTCGGATTCTTTCGGCACTTGAATCACCGGTTCGACTTTTTGGAGTTCTTCCAGCGGAATATGGCACGCGAT
>JAOTYS010000725.1 GCA_029861795.1 Gammaproteobacteria bacterium
GATCTAAAGGAAGTCGAGCGCCGTTCCGAACTGGCACACGCCAAACTAGGTGTTGCAAAGGACCTTGGCTGGGTTGCTGCTGGTTTCGCAGCGGTGGCAATGTATCTGCTCTTGGAGTCATGGCTTCTTGCCATTGGCGCTTTCATAGTGATTTATTTGATAGCCACTTACCGATATCGAAAAGAAAGAAAGGCCGCGACAGATGCCTGCGAACGGGCAACGGGTTCTGGCAAGTGCTAGAAGGCCATCCCTGGGCCCAAGTGACATGCTTATCGGTTGTAAGAGCCGTTAATCGGGTGTTCCCCTATAGCTTCAAAAAAACCGATACCAAGTCCATCGGTATTGTATTTTCGACGGCACTCGGATTCGGTTCGCCCAAGCTCGACAATCAAAATGCAGACAACGACTGTAGTCTGGGGCAATGCTGTGTGAAGCTTGTATCGAAGTCCTGCCGGTTGATGCGCAATTGGCTGATAGGATTTGGGGACAGTGGAATGGAAATCGGTTGACCAACAAGTGGCCCGCATTGCCTGATTACTTATTGCCGCATCTCCCAACAAGAGCGATCTATTCGACAAATCACCATACCGTCTAATTCAACCCTCAAATTTCGTAACACTACGGATCCGAATACGGATAAAAACCATAGGGCGGTGAATTGGAGATGGATCTCTAATGGTCGAATGATGATCCGCCTTTGGCTCTGGCTGAATTTTCTGTAGCTGGCATTTGTCAGGCGTGCGACTATAGTTTAGTTATCTAGAAGAAGAAGTGTTTGGGGACCGATCAGATAGGGCGGTCTGATTGACAGGATGTATCGGAAGCGCGATCGGCACAGTATCTTGGGCACCACAAACCGCACCGCTGCGAGTTCGCACCGTATTACGACGCATGAAGAATTCCACAGAGACGGCCAGGCGAAAGTCAGATAGCTGGCGACAACGCGCCACATTCCGGTTCTATGAAGAACTGAATGATTTTCTCCCGCCGGATCGGCGCAAGATCGCATTCGACTATGCCTTCAACGGAACACCTTCGGTGAAGGACAGCATCGAGGCGATTGGCGTGCCTCACCCCGAAGTCGATCTGATTCTCGTTAATGACGTATCGGTGGGTTTCGATCATTTGTTAAACGGCGGTGAGCGCGTCGCGGTCTACCCGCTGTTCGAACGCGTCGACATTACACCTTTGACGCGCCTGCGCCCGAATCCCTTGAGAGAACCCCGCTTCGTGCTGGATGTGCACCTCGGGAAGCTGGCCCGTTACCTGCGATTACTCGGCTTCGATACGATCTACGACCGTGACTATGACGACGCCACGATAGCGGCTATCTCCAGAAAGGAGCGGCGCCTTCTCCTGACCCGGGATAAGGGTTTGCTCAAACGCAATGAAGTTACCCGCGGATATTGGCTCCGAAATATCCACCCGCGGCTACAAATCGCGGAAGTGGTGGACGCCCTCGATCTGCACAGGGTTGTGCGTGTCTTTTTACGATGCATGGTCTGCAACCATACCTTGGAGACCGTTGCCGAGGCTGCTGTTCGTGATGCGCTTCCGGCTGGCCTGCGCGGCCAGTTCGATCAGGTGTCTCATTGCCCCGGTTGTGGGCGGCTGTATTGGCCTGGCAGCCATTACGACAGGCTGGTTAATCTGGTGACTAACTTGATCTCTGCGTACGACGCATGAGGAATGCTGTAGCGAGGTAGTGTGATGTCTGAACAAGAAGTTTCGTCCCCGCGCATCAATGAACTGTCCTGGGGACGAATGGCGATTGATGGCGTTGGCACCGGTAAGGATTTCAAACTTTGGCCCGGTGGCGGCCGGGAATGGGATTGGACTGAGACGGGGACGCACCATGTACCGGGGATACAGCCTGCGGATGTCGAGGAACTTCTTGCTAACGGTAGCCAGGCAATCGTGTTAACGCGGGGAATGTTGCTAAGGCTGCATACCTGTTCGGAGACCATGAGTTTCCTGGAGGCCAAAGGCATAGACGTGTACGTTGCGGAGACGCAAAAGGCGACACAAATCTACAATGATCTTGCATCGCGGGGTGAAGCAGTCGGAGGCCTCTTCCACTCCACGTGCTGACAAAAGTCCGTCGCAGCACGACGTACAA
>JAOTYS010000724.1 GCA_029861795.1 Gammaproteobacteria bacterium
AGGAGCAACGCAAATGAATATTGTTAGTAACGCCCACATTGTAGAAATCACCCCCCTGATCGCACAACGGTATCTGGAGAGAAATGCGGCCAATCGCCCTTTAAGCAATCGTACTGTAACTGAGCTTTCGTCTGCTATTCAGAATGACGAGTGGCAGATTAATGGCGAAGCGATCAAGTTCGATGAGCATGGGAACCTGATCGACGGCCAGCACCGGCTTAACGCGGTAATTAAGAGCAATCGCTCGATTAAATCCTATGTCCTAAAAAACCTGCCCACCGACAGCTTTAAAACGCTGGATACAGGAAAAAAACGCAATAACGCGGATACGCTGGGGCTGCTGGGCTATGGGAACCCTACGCAGTTGGCTGCTGCTTGTACCTTCGTGGTAAGTCTTAGGACGAACCAACTCCGCACAAGTGAACATGTGACGAATATCCAGATGGAGCAGTTTATCGAGGAACACCCGGCAATTGTGGACAGCGTACACTTTGTGCGATCGGTGGGGGCTCACAGCCTGGTGCCTGCTGCTGTTGCTGCTGGGCTGCATTTCTTGATGAGTGATGTTGATACGGACGATGCTGAAATTTTCTTCCGTGATTTAGCGAAGGGCTCGATGCTATCGGCGAGCGACCCGGCTTTTTTGCTGCGGGAAAAGCTGCTGTTTTACAAGCATCGCGTCGGCGCCAAATTGACACGCCGGGAAATAGCTGCCCATGTCATTAAGGCATGGAATTATCGCCGCACGGGGCGCGTCGTGAAGCGCCTTACATGGGCGAAGAAGATGGGTGAGGAGTTTCCGATTATTCGGTGATTCTTCTGCTTGCTGTTCCGGGGAGGAATACGGGGAGGAAACTAAACACCCTGACCAGTCGATGGGACCCTTCGTGTTTTCGCCTCAGAAAATGGATTTGTCCCAAATCTGTCCCACAGCGTACTCAAGATCAGACAAAAACAGGCGATTCCAGACAACGTAACTGATTGATCTCATTGGTGTCAGTTAGCGTGGATTTGCGCCAGTTTGCGCAAACTTAGAACTTAAAATCCGTTTTCCGAAAGGAAGTGCGAGTTCGAGTCTCGCCCCGGGCACCAGATATAACAATAGGTTATAGCTTATTTCGAGAAATTATCTGACTCTAAAGAACCTCAAGAGGCACGTGCATATGTCGGTCCGCCTGACATGGTGTCGCATTTCCCGAACAATTCAAGAAACTTTACACCAGCATCAAGTGCTCCTGAAACTTACACACCTGGAGTCAGTCTAATTTCTGTGGCATGTTGACGTGCGACGAATAAACGAGTGGTAAGGTCATGAAGGCAGTTATGCTGTTCGCCGGAAGCGGTCCAGTCGTCATTCTCACATCCCACGATTCCGTGACCGACCCCGCTTTGCTGGAAAAACTGAAAGCAAAGGGTATCGAACGTTTTTTCGCCTATGATTTGCCGCTGAACATCGCGAAAGAACGTTATGGTGGCCACTTTCTCACGGTCCTCAACGATTTGCACGAGACCGACGATCTTCGCGTCCTCGACTACAATGGCGAACGCGCGTTCGCGCTGTTCCGACTCGATGAGTTGGGCACCCCGGTCATCTACGATCCAAGCTCTTAGGTCAGTTGATTAAGGCAACTGCGTCTTTCACATTGGCCGCTGAACTCCCATGCGCCGCGGTTGCGGGACGCATCGACGGTGAGGCCCAGGACCTTTGCATACCTGTGGCTGGATGTGAATCATCTTTGTGAGCATGGTCAGTCCATACCCTGGTTGCCAGGTTCAAAAATACGCACTTTGATTAGAAATGAATCGAACGCTAAATGAACCTTCATTTTCTTGCCCGGTGGGAGGGCAAAAACCATTTAGGTGAATATCGTAATGACCAAGCTTGTCATGCTGCTACAAAATAAAAGGGGAGCGTCGGCTTTACTCCCGACAGCGGCCCTTCAGCTAGTATTGCAGTAACAGGCCACCACCCATAGCGGACGTTCACGAATCCGCTAGAATCGGGTCCACTCAGCCATCGAAATTGAATAATGAACAAACCTGATCTTGGTCAGATCTTGCACGTCCGGATTTTGGGCGTGTTTTGACATTCCGGCCTTTAACTCACCGCGCGTTTCAA
>JAOTYS010000012.1 GCA_029861795.1 Gammaproteobacteria bacterium
CTTCCCAACCTGCATAGATTTCGTCGGGGATTACAAACGGTGGGTGCGACCAGCCCAGACTCTGGCGCGCCAACGCGACTTCCTCCTCGCCAAGCGCAGCACCATGACACGACTCGCTACCTTGCTTGTTCGGCGCGCCCCACCCGATAACGGTCTTACAGCATATTAGACTGGGTCGCTCTAGCTCGGCCCGGGCCTTATCAATGGCTGCTCGCACTGCATATGGATCGTGCCCATCCACCGCTGAAATAACCTGCCAGCCGTAGGCCAAAAATCGCTTGGCGGTATCGTCTGTAAACCAACCCTCGACGGGCCCGTCGATGGATATTCCGTTGTCGTCCCAAAACACAATGAGCTTGGCCAAGCCCAGCGTACCTGCTAGCGAGCACGCCTCGTGGGAGATACCCTCCATCAGACAGCCATCGCCGACGAACACATAAGTAAAGTGATCGACAATGCGATGGGATCCGCGGTTGAACTGGCTCGCAAGCACCCGCTCACTCAAGGCCATGCCCACCGCGTTGCTCAACCCCTGACCCAAGGGACCTGTGGTGGTCTCTACGCCGGGCGCGCATCCAAGTTCGGGGTGGCCAGGCGTCATCGAATGCAGCTGTCTGAAGCGCTTGATCTGGTCCATGGGCAGGTTGTACCCACTGAAGTGTAACACCGAGTACAACAGCATGGAGCCATGTCCGTTAGACAGGACAAAACGGTCGCGATCAAACCATTGAGGATCGTCGGGATTGTGGCGCAGATAGTCGTTCCAAAGCACCTCGGCGATGTCCGCCATACCCATCGGCATCCCGGGGTGGCCGGAATTCGCTTGCTGTACGGCATCCATACTCAAGGCACGGATCGCGTTAGCGAGTTCCCGACGGGTGGGTGCCACAGGTTTTGGCTTCGCTGACATGCTCTCTCCAATCGTGGATCAAGGTTTGGATTAGGCCGGGGACACAGACCTCGCTTGCACGGCGAGCACATCGCTTAGCGCACGACGCGAACAACACAAAACCAGCCTGGATCCCGGCACAATGATATCGGTTAAGTGGTGTCCATCACTAGTACCAATGTCGCACCGCGACAGATGCTAAGGCTGACGTGTACCGAGCGTCACATCACCCAGACGCTTGGTAAGGAAAACTACCGGGCAGATTGCTCGACCGCGGCGTGTGGCCAATGATTTTGCACCCATTCATACCAACGCGTGAAGACCAATGGGTTAGCTGCGCCGACAACTGACTGTGCGTCGAGTCCGGCCACAGTTAGCGAGTATCCATTTATGGTTTTAGCTCGACCACCTGCCTCTGCAAGGATTAGGCTGCCGGCGGCTTGATCCCACGGTTGCTGGCCGCCATGCAAATAAAGCTGGAAACGACCGGCCGCTAACCAGCACCATTCGAGCACACTGGACCCTAGATTTCGCTGAGACCGGTAAGGAGGCCCACTTGCAAGTCGTTGTGCGAGCTCACTTGGCAACCGCTTCAGATCCACACAGGCAATACAACGGGACAGTGGAAATTCGCACGGGGGTGCTAACAGCTCGCCGTTGAGGTAGGCGCCATCACCCTTTTGGGCTTCAAAACACTCGTTACGGTTAGGATCGTACACCACCGCCAACCGTGGGCGTCCCTTTTTTACCAGCGCTAGAGAGATACCATAGAACGGCAACGCGGAGGTGAAGTTTGTAGTGCCGTCCAAAGGATCGAGACACCAAAGTAGAGCGTTTGAGTTGGCTATTGCTGCGTTTTGCTGCTCCACCGGCATTTCTTCGCCCAAAAAGCTAATGTCAGGCCAATGTCGTTTAAGCGCGAGATGGATAGATCGTTGCAGATCTAAATCGGTCTTGGTTACCAGGCTACCGTCCGCCTTGTGAATCGGGTCACGATTCACAGCACCAGAAAGACAAGTACGCGATACATCGATGACGATATCCCGTACCGCCCCTAATTCAGGAAGCGAACGCAGATTCACTGAGTCTTTACCCCACCTAGGGAAGGATATCCTTACCCTGTGCTCCTATTTTGAACTTAATTTTATATAGTATACGCCAACAGCCGGGCAAGTGCAGCCTGCCCCAGGAAAGGTGCTAGTCACCCACTTGTGTTTACGTTGACGACCTGTTGGGATCTGGCACGCCACAACGCCTTTACGTGGGCCAACAGCACATCTTCGTGATAGGGCTTAGTCAAATACACATCAGCACCCAACTCCATTGCCTTGTCTTTGTGTTTGGCACCGGATCTCGACGTGATGATAACAATGGAAATATGTTCGGTTTCAGGTGATGCTCGAAGACGACGGGTTAACTCGAAACCATCCATTCCAGGCATCTCAATATCCACCAACATAATATCAGGCTTCACTTGTTGCAGCTGATCCAACGCGTCCACCCCATCCTTAGCGCAGAGCACTTTGATTCCGTACTTCTCTAGGCTGCGACTGGTCACTTTACGCACAGTCAGCGAATCGTCAACCACCATGACTATACAGGCCGCAAGTGTGTCATCCGATTCCTGAGTCGCTGCCAGAGCATTTGTTCCTTGGTGAGCGCGCTCGCGTAGCAGCCATAGGCCCGCAATATCTAGGATGATAACGACCTTGCCGTCACCTAAAACTGTCCCCCCGGCGATACCATCGATCCCGGCGAGTTGTGAGCCCAATGGCTTTACCACCACCTCTCGGGTACCGATCAACTCATCGACCTCAAGCGCTACGTCTCGCGCACCCATTCTCACCAAAAGAAGCGGCGCTTTTCCCGTAATACCTTCGGATTTCAGCCCAAGTCGTTGCGCGAGATTCATGTAAGGATAAACCTGTCCACCGTATTCGAAGCTCTCTGCCCCAGTATCGTTGAGCTTTATCGACTGTTCACTTGAAATCTTGACCACATTTGCCACAACACTCACCGGAATGGCAAAGGATTGTCCACCAGCGCTCACAAGCAACGCATGGGTGATTGAAAGGGTGAGTGGCAAACGCATCGCAAACCTAATGCCTTTGCCCGGCTGATTGTGGGCGGTAATATTGCCACCAAGCTGTTTTACTACGTTGTTGACGACATCCATCCCAACGCCGCGACCCGACAGCTGCGTAAGTTCATCGGCGGTGGAAAAGCCAGCCACCACCAACAACTGAATCAGCTCTTTATCGCTCAGCGATGTACCGTCACCCAACAATCCGAGCTGCGCCGCCTTTTGACGGATCTTATCGGTATCCACACCTCTACCGTCGTCGCTATATTCGATGGTGCACTCCGCACCTTCCTGACGACAAGTGATCGTTATTCTTCCAATTTCAGCTTTGTCCCGGCGGCGGCGCTCAGCGGCGTCTTCAATGCCATGGTAGAGCGAGTTCCTTATCATGTGCTCGAAGGGACCCATCATGCGCTGGAGAACGTTGCGGTCTATCTCCACCTCGCCGCCAACGACCTCAAGCTCCACCTGCTTACCCAACTCTCTGCCCGTTTGGCGCACGATATGACGTAACCGTGGAACTTGGGTTGAAAATGCCACCATACGCGTACGCAGCAAGCCATCTTGCAGCTCGGAGTTCAGGTGCGCCTGCTGTCGCAACACCTCTTCCGCTTCCCCGGTATATCGCGTCAGGCTCGAGTAGATCGTCATGATCTGGTCCAAGCACTCGAACAAATTTCTGGAGATCTGCTGTACCCGTGTATAGCGGTCAAATTCCAAAGGATCAAAGTGCTGCGACATCTGGGATTCGCCGCTTGGCTCGGGGTGTACCCGGATTTGCGAGTCAGTATGAATGTCTAGATCTCGCAGCTGGTCTCGAAACCCTTCAAAGAGACTTCGTAACTCCTTCAGATAATCCTTCATGCTGGCGATCTGTTCCTGAGTACGCGCCCTAGATACGCTCACCTCTCCAGCGATATTCACCAGACTATCCAGCAGTTCGGTGTCGACCCTAACGTGTGTACGGATGTCACCTTGGTTGGTGGCGTGCTTGACGACCGAAGGTTTCAACTTGTCAATGTCTGTAGTGATCTGTCTCCAGGATTTGCCAGTTACCGCATCCGTATGGACAGCAGGCAGCTCAGGTTCCTCCGTTTTCGTTGCAACCTGAGCCGGCTGGTCAACCACAGCCGTCGGGGTCTGCACTTGTTGTGGTGCACCAGCGAAACTCGCCACCCTCTGATTAAGCATTCCTGTTTCGGGAGGAGCTTGACCATCACGCATGCGATCGATCATCTCCACCAACGTGTCATGGACCTCTTCCATTAACTCCAACAGACCACCCTCATCCATTTGTGAGCTGGTCGCGCTGACTCTGTCCAACAGACTTTCAGTATTGTGAGCAAGATCGCCAATTGCACCCACGCCAACAGCTCGTGCGCTCCCTTTAAGTGTGTGCAACTCTCGTCGTAGTGTCGCAATATGTCCCACATCGGCACGGGTCTCACGACATTCGGACAATGCCGACTGCATCCGCACCAAAATATCAGTGGCTTCTTCGCAGAAGAATTCCCGCAATTCTGAGTCCACTCCAGCAGCGGAGGTTACTTTTCCAGGTGCGTCCGATATTCGCGTCTGTTCTATTAGGTTCGATTCGCGGATTTCGATCTGTTGAGCGAGTGCGTGCAATTGATCATGCAGTTCATCTGGCAACGACTCGTTGGATTCGATGCGAAGCCGTGCACTAGCGATCAGCTCCTGAAGTTTGCGAAGTAATCGAACATCCTCACCAGCGAGTCGCTGCTGCCGCTCCTTGAGGCCTCGCAGCAACTTGTCCATGCGCTCACACGCATCCGCCATGGAATGCAAACCCACCGAGCGTGAACTGCCGCACAAAGTATGCGTGGCGCGTAATAGCTCCGATGTGACTTCCGCTTCGTCCGCGGAAGCCACTGCTTCATTGATATCATTAAGGTGATCGAGCGCCTCGTTCGCGAAAATACGAGCGACCTCTAGATCGAGTGCGGTCTGCACCTCTGATGGTGGTCCTGGACGAGGCGTCCACTCGCCCAGCTCAGATTGGGCACGTTGCAACTGCCTGCCCGTCTGATGCAGCACTTCTTCGATTTCGCTCGGTACTCCACTGGCACCCGGCGATGCCGATATCTCGGAGAGCTCAAGCTCTCGCACAAAGCCCCGCAAACTGTCCATAGATCCTTCTAAAGTTTCCTTAACTTCATCCGATAGATCGGATGAGTCGTGAGCGATGAGTCCCAACAGATCCTTAAGCTTGACTCCTATATGCTGGATTCGATCTGCGCCTCTGGCGGTTGCCAGAGTGATTAGCTTGCGCAAACGAGCGTTAAGCGTGTAGAACAGCGGCTCATCTGTGCGATCGTCTAGCCAAGCTTTGAAGCTGTACTCCATACTCTCAAACAATCGTATAGGATCATCAATGGGTTTCTGCTTCGCCGATACGGCATCGTCCAAATCAATCGATCCACGCTCGACCATCTCGTCCAGGCCCGCTCGTCTTTGAGCCAAGCCCTGCGCATAGTTCTGAATACTGCCAACGGCCACGGCCAAAGACTCTAGCACTTCCGGGTCTGCGATCAGTTCACCCGCCACTAGATCCTCAACTGTTCGCTCGCTAAGAGAGGCCAAGTCCACAACCGAGTGCCTACCTAACAAAGCCAGCACCGACCTAACCGCTCGTAGGTCGGATGGAATAGATCGTAATCGTTCTGTGACAGAGACGTCTTCAGCAAACTCCACCAGCGCTTGCTCTACACCGGCAAGTCGAGAGAGTGTTTCTCCCGACATGGCAGGAACCAGTTCGGATAGCTCGAGATCGGCAATAGCCGTTTGGAAAAAATCAGCATTTCCGCCGTAAGGATCAACGTGGTCGAGCTCACGCAGCGAAGCCAAACACGCCTCCACTTGATTTGCCCAGGCATGTTCTGACAGATCAGATCGGGTCATGCCTCTTTCCAGCAACAAAAGTGCCGCAAGCATGTTTAAAAGGATCACGGCGAGTTCTGCAACCGTATCCCGTCCTAGTGTTTCAGCGGTAACGACCAGCTGCCGCGCGAGATCTCCCAGAGCACTACCGTCGTCTCCGATGAGTTCACCGAGCTCGATCAAAAATTGGTGAAGCCGGATTCGCGTGGGAGCATCACGTTTCTCGGGGTCAGCATAAGCAAGCAACAACGACTTCGACTCGGTGATCGCCTCACTGATCAGAATGGTTCGTTGATCCAAAGCCTGCTCGGCATCTCGCTCCGTTTGCGCCTGCTCACGCCCCAACCATAAGTTCAAATCGAATGCCGTCTTAAGTTCGACAACCCGCGCGCTGCAACTCTGAGATTGACCAATCTGGTAAAGTAAGTTGCGCACCAGATCCTCAGCGGGTGCCCTCACCAATTCGGACTCGCCAGACTCTACGAGCCTTCGGATCTGCTGATCGAGGCGACCTAAAAGCATCTTTTGCTCGGCGCTCGCCTGTGAACCGTCTTCCTGCAAGGCCTCCACTAACCCACTGCCTACCCACCACAGTTGAGCTACCGCACCAAACCGTGCGGCAGCTCGGAGCTCATCTAGGATATGGACAAGTTCTTCCAGCGCTTCCTTGTCATCAGGTGTACGTAACCATTGCAACAACGAAAGTTGATACTCGCGTCTGCAGTTACTTGCCAGTGCAAACAATTCATCTCTATTAAGCGCGGCGCTTTCCCGGTCAAACGGGGGATAGACCGACAAGTCGGGGGTAAAGAACTCGTACTCGGTAATCGCTTCTTCGCCACGCGCCAGCCGCAGCTTGTTGAATAACGCCACCAGCCGAATGGGTAGATCCGGGTGAGTCGGATCTAAACTATCGAGGTAAGTCGAAAGGTCATCAATCGCCTCGCGCAGCAACTCCAAATTAGCTTCTGTTGCCTGCGCGCTGCCGTCTAGAATCGCTCTGCCAAGGGATTCAATCTCAACTGAGATTTGGGCTCCGCCATCAATCTCCACCATTTGTAACGTGCCCATCACCTGGTGGATCTGGTTGTTAAACTGTCGAAGCGAAATAGCATCGGACTGATTTTGAGAGAAAGAGGACAACGCAGAGCGCGCAAGCACCAACGTTTGATCAATCTCTCGCTTAACCCACCCCAATGTGCCGAGATCGATGTTTCTAATCGTGCTCAATTTAGTATCCGCGCCGTCTTCATCTTTCGGCTAGGGAAGTTTGAATCCTGCGACCGATCGCTCTAGTTTCTGTGCTAGATCTGCAAGTCTCCCGATAGAATCCGCGGCCTGCTGTATACCAGCGCCGGTGTCCTTTGCAACCTGCTGCACATTGCCCATTTGTCCCGACAGGGCGTCGGCCTCCTCCGACTGACGACTAGCGGTGTCGGCCATGGCCTGAATAAGCTGTGACAGCTCGTGGGACACAGTCTCTATCTCGTGCAAAGCTTTTCCCGCCGCATCCGCAACGCGTGAGCCTTCCACCACTTCGCCAGTGGCCCGCTCCATGGAGGTCACGGCCTCGTTCGTGTCAGTCTGGATGTTGTTGATCAAATCGGCGATCTGTTTGGTGGCCTCAGCGGACCGCTCGGCCAGGCGTTGCACCTCATCAGCCACCACCGCAAAGCCCTTACCTGATTCACCAGCCGTTGCTGCTTGGATCGCGGCATTGAGCGACAAGACATTGGTCTGATCGGCGAGCTCCTCAATCAGCGCGGCTACCTCTCCGATCTGCTGCGAACTCTCCCCTAAGCGTTTTATACGTTTAGATGTCTCTTGAATCTGTTCCCGTATTCCATCCATTCCCCGGATGGTGTTGCGAACCGCTTGTGCTCCACGCTTGGCTACTTGAGTCGAACCTTCGGCTACCTCGGAAGAGCGTCGAGCATTTTGTGACATGGTCGCCATGGAATTAGCCACCTCCCGAATACGCTCAGTCATAGCACGGATCTCTTTGCTCTGTTGTTCACTTGCTTGGCTGAGTGTCTGCGCGGCCCCCTGAGCGTTACTAGTCTCCTTGGCGATTTGGGTGGACGCATAATTGATACTTTGCACCAATGCGCGCATTTCTCGAATTGCAAAGTTGATCGAATCTGCAATGGCGCCGGTAATCTGATCGGTGACCTCGGCTTCAATCGTCAAATCACCGTCCGCCAAACTTGTCATTTCGTCTAACAGCTTGAGAATGGCATCTTGAGTCTGGCGATTCTGTTCTGAGCTAACTTCGGCTCTCATACGCACCCTTAAGATAAGGGCTCGCGCAAGTAGCAGCGCAAGCAGCACAGCTACCGCAACGAATAGCCAAGGTAACCATGCCGTGATTGTCTTTTGCGGTCTCTGTATATATTCGTCCCCCATACTCTGCACGGCGACAAGCAACTGGTCGCTGTTCGCTACGATAGTGTCCGCTGCACCCTGGGCGGCCAGGAACTCAGGTATACTATCTTGCAACTGGCGCAACCTGTCGCTGAGCTCAGCGAAAGTGGCATCGACTTCTTTTAGCTTTGGCTGCAGCTCGTGAATCGGAAGCCGGCTAAGCTCCTCCGCCGCCGCGGAAGACAGCTTCAAATCTTTAGCGATCTTCGATGCCGCTAATTCGGACTCCCCACCGCCCAAGACATACAGATTCACATTCTGTGCGATCCGTTGACTCAAAGTTCGGAGCGTCCCCACAGTATCGATCTGCTCAGCGCTGGCGGAGTTACGTAGGAGTAACTCGGCCACTTCGTCTGACCTCGCCAGCAGTCGAGTGCTCAAGTGGTTGATCTCCGGCACACTACCGCGGGTTTGCAGCACCGCTTGTTCGTTAGCGAGAATCTGGTCGACGTCGATGCGCATTTTTTGCCAAATCTCCTGCACCGACACACGCAGGTGGTCGAGACGGGCCGGCACTGGTTTTACATTGGCAGCCGAATCACCGTCCGTGAGTGCCTCCACAAAGCCCTGGATGTTGTCTGCAGATTGAGCCAACTCCGCAAACGCGTCGCGATCGCCAAGCACCGCTTCGCGAGCATCCTTTGCTACTTTCTGCGACAGCACGCCGACGGACGAGAACAGATCCAGACCACGCGCCTCGGTCACACCACGACGCACCTCCATAATTTGAAACACAGCTACGGCGGCAATACAAGCAACCAGCATGGTGACCAGAAGAGGAACATTGCGCACTAGCGTGGAGCCCTGATTGTTGTTACTGGCGTCCTCGAAAGCGCCAATGGCTGCCGTGCTCGACTGATCTCCATCACCGTGCTCTGCGGCGTCACTCAATTTCTGGATCTCTTCAAACGGGAGATCAGATTTGATCGAATCTTGTATACTTGCCATTCAGAATTCACTGGTTTTAATGATGCGACTCGTTTCTCGACGTCCTAGGAACTCTCAACAGCCACGCGTCTAAACTTCTCGTCTTGCACAAGTCGGTCGACATTGAACATCGCCCAGCGAGAGTCGTTATCGATGAACTCATAGTCAACATAGGGTCGAAGCGCGTCATCCAGATCCGAGCCGTCTGTACTTTGTTGTTCTTGATCGAAGTGTTTGAGTCCCAACACATTGTCTACAAGCAGCGCGGATTGAAAACCCTCTGCGTTGATGACGATCACTCTTCGACTCTGAGTCAGTTGTAACGCGGGCTTGCCGAGAAATGCCGACAAATCCACTACCGTGAACAGTCGTCCACGCACATTCGCAATTCCCCTGATCCATGAGTTAGTCAGCGGTACAGGCGTTACATGGCCGCAGGCAACCAGCTCGCCCACTTGGGTGAGTGGCAATACCAGACGGGTGTTCGCCACTTCAAAACCCAATCCACGCCATGTGGCATCTTCTTCTACCCCTTTGGGCGGCTCGTGCTCAGATGCGGGTTTCATCGAATCTCGACTGGGCGCCGAATCAAGATCGGTTTCGTCTGAAAAGGCCATAGCATTTACAGCGACGCTATCTTTTCTATTAGCACCTGTTCACTAATCGGCTTGACCAGATAGTCTCTTGCCCCTTGGCGCATACCCCAAATCTTATCTGTGGCCTGTCCCTTGGAAGATACTAATACTATGGGTATGTCTGAAGTCTCTGGATCTCGCAGGATCGATCGAGTGGCTTCGTAGCCGTTCATCCCTGGCATAACGATATCCATGAGGATGACGTCGGGTTTATGTGTCTTGCTCATGGTCACTGCTTCTTCTCCATTGCTAGCCGCAAGGGTCGAATAGCCGTGTTTCGTCAGATAACCTGTTAACACGTGCAAGTCAGTTGGCGAATCATCGACTACTAATATGCTTCCTGTCTCCATTGCCCTTCCTCGTTACTACCTATGGAGTGTACTTCATACTATGCATGTCCTAGTGGCTCACGGTTTGTTGTGAACAGCATGTTTGTCCACGGCGTGTCTAAGATCGTCGGCAGTAAACGGTTTATGAATATGCTGCTCTGAGCCGGCGATACGTCCACGTGCACGATCAAAAAGACCGTCCTTGCTCGACAGCATGACCACCGGAGTATCACTAAATTGTCGGTTATTTTTGATTAGGGTACAGGTCTGATAGCCATCGAGTCTTGGCATCATGATGTCGACAAAGATGATATCCGGGCAGTGGTCGGTAATGAGGGACAGTGCCTCAAAACCGTCGGCCGCTGTAATGACATCGTGGCCCTCTTGCTCAAGATACGCCAGCGCTGTGCGGCGAATGGTCGCGCTGTCATCGATGACCATAACCTTCATCTCAGCTCCCGATCTGACAAATTCGCCGGCAATATCCAAAGCAACGCGAATGGTCATAAACCCACCGCCTAAGCGACTTTGTCCACACAAATGACATTGTGCAAATTTTAGTCTATCCAACTATCCCTGGACAGTTGGGTTCAGACGGTGTCAACGGCAAAGATCAGGATCTATGCGGAAGTTCGTGGCTCTTACGGCTGACAAATACTTCCAGGAATTCACCGTTGAGCCCAAGACGTGGATCGACGTGCTTCAACACTGTGGTCCGCAGCCCCGACCAACCGTAGATTAACTGGCAAAGGTCTCTACCCCATTCGGTCACCACCAGTGAGCCGTTCGGGTCAATCGGATTGCCATGATAGTCGGGTTCAGTCAAATATTGGACCTCCCCATCTTTGCGTGCGGCACGAACTAAAGTGCCCTGCCAGTGATACCACGGTACAGTGAATACATGGGCACCACCGGGTCGCAATGTCCGCGCGACCTCAGCAAAGCCTTTCTCTGGGTCTAGCACATGCTCAAAGACGTCCTGGGAAACAACTAGATCGAAGTTTCGGTCTGGAAAAGTTTGCCGTTCTAAATCCTCACAGCGGAAGCCGTCGCGTATCTCGCCAAGCGGGATATCGTGATAATAGTGGCTGGCGACATAGCTTTCACATTCTCGAGCTAACTTGAAAGACGATGCGCCGCCCGGCGACGACTCATGGATCTTAAGCTTTCGCCAATCCGGGAACTCTGTTTGAAGCACCAACATGAGCGCCCGCCAGCGCGGAATGCTATAGCAACGGAAACAACGGTACTGGTCACGTAACCACTCCCCTTCTTTATAAAAGAATGTGCGACGCTCGCAGATCGGACAAACTCCAACATTAAATCCACGCCGCATAAGGTGGACAGGTAATCTTCGCTGGTAAACGAGTGAGGCTACGCTCCTAAACTTGTTGCTCATCGACCTAACCTTTGTCACTGAGACTAGGTCGAAATCCTGAGACGTCGTACCAGATTAGCAAGGCCGAACCGAATCCTCGGGTGCAATCGGTAACGTAGTTGGTGATAAACCTGATACAGCCCATTCATCATCTTGAAACTGAGAAGTTCCAGCTTAAATCCCAATCCCTCGGCATTGACTTGCTGCCGAAAAAGCCGTTCGGCGGTCTGGTAGAGACGGATATCCAAGTCATTGAGTTTTGCGATTAGGCGTTCATCCGACTCGCTGAGCATGTTGTGGCCGACGTCCTTTGGGCCTACATTTGCCTTGACATAAAGTGGGCGTTTCCAGTGGAGCTTTCTCTTGAGCAACGTCAATGTCTCATCAAATCGTTCCACCAACCCCACCACAATAAAATGCTCATTCAGATTGCTAATGGCGAGCTCCAAATCTTGCTCCTCCATGGGACGAACACCCGGAATACCGGGCTCACCGGGCATGCAGTCACCGCACAATAATCGTGTCTGGCCATTGCTAAGCTGGCCGGTAAGTCCACTTTGCAGGTAATCGCCAACGGTCATGCCAGCGACCAGGCGGTGCAATGGATGGTGAGAACTCGTTTTCACATAGCAATAGTCCGACAGAGCCCGCTCCATCGGGTCGCGTAGTAGCGTAAAATATGAAATCGGTCGCTCGAGGTGTATATGCAGCCCGAATGCCATGTGTCCTTGCAGTAGTCGGATGCGCTGACGACGCGTCTGCGGCTGGTGACGAAATCCCTGGATCGCCTCGTTGATCAAAGGCCCAATGGAAAAAACCGAATCGTCCTCATATTGTTCCGCGATGATGTTGCGCAGCGTGGTCCCTCCGGTTTTCGGAATGTGCAAGAAAATCAGTGAACGCGGTCGCATGGTTAGTCTGGATGTTACGCCGGATTAGGCAAGTATATCTTGATTGATGCTATGAATAACGTGAGCGCCCAAACCCCAACGCGCCATGCTGCGAGCTTAGTTCAATCGTAACGCTGCGGGTCTCGCGCGGCGACCTACGGTCGGTTGCACGGGCCAGTATACTTACAACTACGAAAGATAGTGGATCGCACAGGTATGGCCCGACTTTGACCAAACCATCATTAACTCACATTCTTTGCTTACTATAATCTTGCGCGACGCTTGAACCCTCGCAATAGCGTATGGAGCTGGCACAACAACTTCCCGGATTTTCAGGCACAGACCGAATGGGTCTCACCATATTCGGATCAGTCTTGTTTCATCTGATCATCATACTCGGGATCAGCTTTACCGTGCCCAAAGTATTGCCTCAACTCGACGAACTACCGAATTTGGAGATCGTCTTGATCAACAGTCGCGATGACACGGAACCGGATGAAGCAGATTACCTCGCACAGGCCAATCAGGATGGGGGCGGTGAAAGCGAACAACCCGTCATCCCGAAAAGCCCGCTTCCGGCATTGCCTGAGGCTGAGCTACCCGAGCAACCCCCGGTGGCGGTGACCCAGTCACAGCCTAAAATTAATCCGCCCCAGGCCGAGCCTGCGTTGATTACCCAGCCCAATCCGGCGGAACAGCAAGTGCTTCAGGCCGAAGCAGATCCTACTACTGATAAGGCCTCTGCCAAGCCACCCCAACCGGCGGTGGCTGAAAAAACACCGCCGCAGACGGAACGCGCGCGCCTAAGCGCTGAGATCAGCCGCTTTTGGGAACAATATCAAAAGCGACCACGACGCACTTTTGTGAACGCACGCACTCGGGAATATCGTTACGCCGCCTATATGGAGGCGTGGAGGTCGAAAGTCGAACGCATCGGCAATCTCAACTACCCAGAAGAGGCAAAACGTCGCAAAGTGACAGGGGCGTTGGTGCTCGACGTTGCGCTCGACCCAGACGGCAGCATCAATCAAATCACCGTCAAGCGTTCCTCCAATCAAAGGATTCTCGATGACGCTGCTGTGCGCATCGTTGAGCTCGGCGCACCGTATACCCCCTTCCCGGAAAACATCAGAAAGGATACTGATATTCTTCACATTACCCGCACCTGGCAATTTACGCAGGGGGCACTTTTAAAAAGCCGCTAAGCTTCTTGTCAATCCAAGTCGTTGTGCCTGATACTAAAGGTGTGATGGAATCCACTCAGTCATTGGCCAACCAGTTTCTCATCGCAATGCCGGCGCTGATGGATCCGAATTTCGTGCGTACGGTAACGCTGATCTGTCAGCATAATGAGGATGGAGCGCTAGGCGTAGTCATCAATCGCAGCACTACCCTGAAGCTACACCAGGTACTGGATCAGTTGTCAGTACCCAAAGACAACATTAGCGAACCGGACGCACCGGTATTTTTGGGAGGACCCGTCCAAACAGAACGTGGGTTGATCCTGCACGAAGGATTGGGCGAGTGGGAGACCACTTTGCCGATTAACGACATGCTTGGATTAACCACATCCAAAGATATCCTCGAGGCCATCGGCGACAATCGTGGACCCAAAGACTGCCTGCTAGCGCTCGGTTACGCCGGTTGGGGAAGCGGTCAGCTGGAACGCGAGATGCGAGAAAACGCCTGGCTTAGCGGGCCGTCAGACAACGACATTATCTTCAGGACTCCGGTCGAGGAGCGCTGGCCCAAAGCAGCGCAACTAGTTGGCGTCGACATCTCTAGGCTTTCCGGTCAGACCGGCCACGCCTGAGTTGCCAACTTTTCTCGCCTTCGACTTCGGCCAGCGTAGGATTGGTGTGGCTGTTGGTCAAGACACCATCGGTACTGCACAAGACCTAGCCACAGTAAGCGCCAATGCTGTCGGACCGGACTGGTCCCATATCTCGCGTTTAATAGACGAATGGCACCCGTATGCGTTGGTGGTTGGGCTACCCATTCAGCTAGACGGCCAAGAAGGCAGCGCAGCCAGGCAGGTGCGCAAGTTTGGCGACGCCTTGCGTGACCGCTACAATCTCGACGTGCACTTTGTTGATGAACGCTTCACTACTGAGGCCGCCGACCGTGCACTAAGGTCTGCGGATCTACCTGAGCGACGTGCGCGCTCAATGCGAGACAGGATAGCGGCTCAGTATATCCTCCAAACATTTCTTGAACAGCAATCCCGGAGCGGGCTTGAGTCAGACTGATCTTGACGTGAACTGCCTGCTTCAAGGGATGGCTGATGGACTACGGCCGCATCTCGAGAAAACCCCCGTTATGATTGGCATCCACACCGGCGGGGTGTGGCTAGCCGAACGCCTACACGAAATCCTTGGAATTGCAGAGCCGTTAGGCACTATCGACATCTCGTTCTATCGCGACGACTTTACTCGTATCGGGATGAACCCGCAGGTCAAAGCATCAGCGTTACCGATCGATATTGATGGCAGGCACGTTATCCTGGTCGATGATGTATTGCATACCGGGCGAACCGTGCGCGCCGCGTTAAACGAGATTTTTGACTACGGTCGTCCGAGCTCTGTGACCCTAGCAGTCTTGATTGATCGCAACGAACGGGAACTCCCGATTCAACCGAATGTAGTGGGCCAGCCCATAACACTAAGTGCGCATCAACATATTAAACTGGTCGGCCCGGAGCCACTGACTCTCGATATGTTCGAGGTGACTAGTTGACCGCGGACATTCAGTTCGACGCCGATGGCAATCTCAGGCACTTCCTCACGATAGAAGGCCTAAAACGCGATACACTTCTCAATATCCTCGATACGGCTGAGACCTTTATTAGCTTCGGCGAAAGGGAAATTAGAAAAGCACCGCTACTTCGCGGCAAGACTGTGGTTAATCTGTTTTTCGAGTCTAGCACGCGAACTCGCACGACTTTCGAAATCGCGGCCAAACGACTATCGGCCGATGTCATTAATCTCAATCCAGAAAAACTGTCTACCAGCAAGGGTGAGACCCTACTGGACACAGTCAATAATCTAGAAGCAATGCACACCGATTTGTTCGTGGTGCGACACTCCTACAGCGGGACTGCATATCTTATCGCCAAACATGTGCCACCTCATGTGCGCATCATCAATGCTGGGGATGGTCGTCATGCCCACCCCACCCAAGCAATGCTTGACATGTTTACCATCCGTCAACACAAAGGGTCGGTTGAGAATCTGCGCGTCGCCATAGTTGGCGACATCTTGCACTCCCGTGTTGCGCGTTCCCAGATTCATGCACTGAACACGCTGGGTGCGAGCGAGGTGCGGGTGGTGGCGCCACGCACGCTGTTGCCGACAGGTGTCGAGCGTCTTGGAGTGCACCCGTATACCGACATGGCACACGGGTTAGACGGTGTCGACGTGGTCATCATGCTGCGCTTGCAATGGGAACGTATGGAAGGCCAGCTCATTCCCAGCGAACAAGAGTTTTTTAGTCTCTATGGACTGACCGAGGAGAAGCTCGCCAATGCCAAGGAAGATGCTGTTGTGTTGCACCCTGGACCGATCAATCGTGGGCTCGAGATCGCCTCCTCGGTGGCCGACGGTCCGCGCTCCCTAATCCTACCCCAGGTCACCAACGGCATCGCTGTACGCATGGCGGTCATGGCGAAGATCATGGGCGGCGTGCAGACGGTCGGCTCGGATGTTGCACCAAGGAGGCGAAAGCAATGACTAAGTCCCTAGCTAACCAGGACAGCCCGAGCTAGGAGTCCATCCTAATGGGACTAGTGATAAAGGGCGGTCGGCTGATTGATCCTGCGAATCAGATTGACGCTCGACACGACTTGTATATCAAAGATGGTTTTGTAGTCGCCATTGACATCGCTCCGAACGGGTTCAAAGCGGGCGATAATTTGGATGCTAACGGGAAAATCGTGTGTCCAGGACTAATCGATCTGCGCGCGCGACTGCGTGAGCCGGGCCAGGAATACAAAGCCACCATTGAGAGCGAAACGCGCGCCGCTGCTAGTGCGGGAATTACTACGCTAAGTTGCCCGCCAGACACCAACCCGGTGGTCGACACCCCAGCTATGGCGCAGATGATCCAACAGCGTGCCTGGCAGATCGGATCGAGCTTTGTCCATCCCGTAGGGGCATTGACCCGCGGATTGGAAGGCAAACAGCTCACCGACATGGCCGCGTTGGAGGAGGCGGGCTGCGTTGGAGTGAGCAACGCACTACAACCCGTGGATGACACCTTGGTGATGCGTCGCGCACTGCAATACGCTGCCACGTTTGGCCTTACAGTGCACCTGCACTCACGGGACCATTGGTTGCAAGGCAATGGTTGTGCGCATGAGGGTGAAGTCAGCACGCGACTAGGCCTGCCCGCGATCCCGGAGGCCGCCGAGACCGTCGGAGTGGCACGGGACTTGGCGTTGATTGAACAAACTGGCGCATACGCCCACTTCTGTCAATTGTCCTGTGGCCGCTCGGTGGACATGGTAGCCAGCGCTCAAACGACTGGTCTGTCAGTTACCGCCGACGTTACCGCGCATCATCTGCATCTAACCGAGCATGACATCGGATTTTTCAATAGCCAGTGCCACGTGCTGCCACCACTTCGCAGTCAGCGTGACTGCGATCGGCTTCGACAAGGATTAGTGGATGGAACTATCACCGCGATCTGCTCCGACCACCAACCCCACGAACTCGATGCCAAACTTGCACCGTTCAGCGAATCCGAGCCTGGCATCTCTGGGTTAGAGACCCTGTTGCCTTTGACACTAAAGCTTGTAGACGATGGTCTACTCGATATGGGGACGGCACTGAAGTTGCTCACCAGTGGGCCAGCTAGCATTCTAGGGATCGATGCCGGACAGCTCGGCGTTGGCGCAACCGCTGATGTTTGTATCTTCGACCCCGATATGCAATGGACGTTGTCGGAAAAAGATCTACAAAGTCGCGGTCACAACACACCCTTCCTCGGCTGGCCCTTCCGAGGCCGCGTTACCCACACTCTTATCGGCGGCCAGGTGGTTTTCTAAGTCGGGTCAGATGCGAATTTGCTTTGTTCTGATCCACCCCCCTTGCTAACAGTCACAAATTTCGTCTTCAACTCCAATCACAACTGCGGCAGTGGTCGTGTAGCCTTATCTGCGCTCCAGTCATGATCGAGAATCTGTTGTTCGATCGATTTAATGCGACGCTGGGGATCTGGGTGAGTGCTCAAGAACTCTGGCATATGCACGAAATTTTCATTCTGCATATCCGTAAATAGATTGAAGACGTCAGTGACGCCTGCAGCATGTCCATAGACAGAGACTAGTGCGGCGAGGGCCGTTGCATCGGCTTGGCCTTCTTGTTTCCGGGAAAAGGTCAACGCTGTCAAAAGACCCGCTTTGCCGACCACTGTCTCCGCGATGGACTCAGCGGAAATGCCAGCGAGTGCTGCTAACGCAATACCTATAACGGCACCTCGACCGAGAGCGATGATTGGATCGCGATGCTTTATGTGGGCGACCTCGTGACTGATAACCATAGCCAGCGCGTTTTCACTGGGCATCTTCTCGATTAAGCCTCGATAAATCACAATATGCCCACCCAACGTTGCGAATGCGTTGACAACCGGTTCATCAGCGTAGTGCACGTTAATCCGCATGTCGGCAGGTAGGGATTGTGCACGGGCGAGTCGATCAGCTATTTCTTGCAGGTAGTCTCCGATCTCAGACCGTTCTGTTGTCGAATTCTGGAAATATCGCGCAAGCTCGGTCTCATAACGAAACGGAATGCCAGCGGCTAGGAATTCCGCCATCAAGCTGAGGACCCCGACGCCTATCGCAATAACTAGCAACACCCCGCCGAGCAACGACACAAACTCCTTTAGCGGATGATCGGGGCTAGTATTAATTCCCTCCGGGATTTTGGGATTTTCGAACCTCACCGACTGAAGGAGTCAGACGTGTTGATCGCTGTACCATAGGCATAGACTTCTACAGAGCCAATAGAGTCCTTTGCGCCTTTAGAAATCGACGCGGTCTCCAACTTCACATTGAAAATCATATCCGCACCGAACTGTCTTGCCTGTTGTTTCATTCGAAGTACGGCCTCACGCCTAGCGCGATCAAGCAACGTCTCATAGGTTCTCATTCGACCCCCTACAAGGGCACGAAGACCGGCGACAAAACGCTTGAAGTAGTCTACCGACACAACTACGTTTCCACTGACAAGATTCGTTCCCTCTACTTTTAGATCTTGAGGTGGCAGCTTGGCGGAGAACGTCAGTACATCTTGCAACTCCTGTTCGCGTCGCAGTATAGAACGATAGTGCCGTCTCTCCACAGACTGCCCGAAAACATAGCCGAGCGCCAACAAAACAACAAAGACAATAAGATCGGCGGTCATTTATGCATCCTCTAAAATCACGGCGGTACCATAGGCAAACAGCTCTGCAGCGCCTTGGGTAACCGACGAGGTCGAGAATCTGATATTAAGTACCGCATTCGCACCAACCGAGCTTGCTTGTTGCACCATGCGCTCGACGGCCTCGCTGCGGGCCTCCTGAAGAAGTTCGGTATAAGCCTTCAACTCCCCACCGAACACGTTCTTTAGACCCGCAAGAATATCTTTTCCCACATGTTTAGCTCGCACTGTGCTTCCTTGAACCAAACCGAGTTGCTTGGATATGTGCATATTTGGCACAGTTTCAAGATTACTTAGTATCATGGTCATTCCTTAAGCTGATCAAAGTTATTTAGCTTCTGAGAGTTTATACCTCAACGCAAGCATCTTTGCCTGGAGGCTCGAAACTTACACTGACAATCACACCTCGTGAACGTGTTCGGGCAACGGGGCTTGACAGAGCAGCCAGCTCTTTCGCCCTATCATGGAAGCAGTACGGGTGACAGTTCGAGTATATTAGACAGTCTGCGCGGGTCCGATATGAATAAATTAATCGACGAAACCAGCCCCTACTTGCTACAGCACGCCCATAACCCTGTGGACTGGCATCCCTGGAATGAACAAGCGCTTGCCAAGGCGCGGAGCGAAGACAAACCGATACTGCTGTCCGTTGGTTATTCCGCATGTCATTGGTGCCATGTGATGGAGCACGAATCCTTTGAGGATGAAGAAGTCGCCAAGGTGATGAATGAGCTCTTTGTGTGTATCAAGGTAGATCGCGAAGAGCGCCCGGATCTCGACAAGATTTACCAGATTGCGCACCAGATGTTGAGCCAACGTCCAGGCGGTTGGCCTCTGAACGTGTTTCTCACCCCCAAAGAACACGCGCCTATCTTCGCTGGAACATATTTCCCTAAGGATCCTCGTCATGGACTACCAGGCTTTGTCGAGGTGTTGCGGCGCGTCTCAGACCATTACCGTCAACACAAACAAGGCTTGGCCCAGCATCATTCTGCTATCGTAGAATCTTTTCGTCGTATAGAGCCTATTCCACCGGACCGGGATGTAGTCATCAACCCGCACGTGCTGCAACAAGCTCGCGATGAATTAGCAAAACAATACGACCGTGTGTATGGTGGGTTTGGTAGTGCTCCCAAGTTCCCCCACCCCACAAACATAGAACGCTGCCTTCGACACTGGGCACACAGCGTCGCTAGCGGCACCCCCGACGGCCATGCATTAAAAATGGCGCAACACACTTTACAGGCCATGTCGGCTGGGGGGCTATACGACCAGCTCGGAGGCGGTTTCTGTCGATATTCCGTGGATGACTATTGGCAAATCCCCCACTTCGAAAAGATGCTATATGACAACGCACAATTGTTACCACTTTATGTCGACGTCGCCACTGCCACAAGCGATGACGCTTGTCTTCAGGTCGCCATCGAGACAGCGGAATGGGTTATGCGCGACATGCAATCAGAAGATGGCGGCTATTACTCCACGCTAGACGCTGATTCCGAGGGCGAGGAGGGGAAGTTCTATGTGTGGACCACAAAGGAGCTAAAGCAACTGCTGTCCGAAGATGAGTGGCCCGTTGTGGAAGTACGTTACGGCCTACGTGGTCGACCGAATTTCGAGGGCAAATGGCACCTCAATGTTAAAGAAGACATGGCCACTGTCGCCGCTCGCGCAGATATCAGCGAAGAACACGCCAATGAATTGCTCGCCACTGCTCGCAGAAAATTGCTTGAAGTCCGCGACAAACGAGCGTGGCCAACACGTGATGAGAAAATTCTCACCTCGTGGAACGCTATGATGATCAAGGCGATGGCCCATGCTGGCCGCTTCCTGGATCGCGATGACTTCACCGACTCCGCCAAGCGAGCTCTGAAATTCGTGCGTACGACGCTGTGGCAAGGTGGTCGCCTTTACGCCACCACCCGAGACGGCAAAACTCACCTAAATGCCTATCTCGATGACCATGTGCTATTGATCGACGCGATTCTCGAAATGGTACAAGCCCGTTGGCATGATGGCGCGATCAAATATGCAACCGAGCTCGCCGACGTGCTACTCACGCACTTCGAAGATAGTGACGCGGGGGCGTTCTATTTCACGTCGGATGATCACGAAAAACTGTTACACCGACACAAGCCTACCAGCGATGACGCGGTGCCATCGGGTAACGGCATCGCAGCGATTGCATTATTGCGACTGGGTCATTTGCTTGGCGACCAACGATATCTGGCCGCCGCAGAACGTACACTAAAAGCGCTTTACGCCGGAATAGAAAGATATCCGTCCGCTCACGGTTCGCTGTTGGTCGCTGTCGAAGAATATCTTCACCCGACTGAGACCATCATACTGCGCGGCAACCCAGAGGACACAAAGAAATGGGCTGCGCGCTGTCTTGCTCAATACGCGCCGCGACGAATGATCATATCAATACCCATGGACGCAGGCAACCTTCCGGGAATATTGGTGGAACGAAAAGCCCTGGATCACGTTGCTGCATATGTGTGCGAAGGATTCCAATGCAAGGCACCCATCACAGGGCTGGCAGAGTTGAGCGAACTACTGACCGCAACACAGGCGCCAGTCGTGTAGTAGCTAAACCGGTGTACTTGATACACAATCGAATCTTACTTACTCCTTCCTGCGTATTGGCATGTGCTAACAAACCGTATAACGCAGTGTGACCAAGTTTAGATTGGAGATTTCTATGGTAGCATCAAAGTATAGATCCTTGCTGCTGTGCGCGAGCTTCGCCACAAGTCTCGCGCAAGCAGACGCAACTATCGAGTTTCTAATCAAAGACGCAGCAATCGACACAGAACCTGAGCTACAGACCGCGTACGTCAAGGCAGGACGAGTGATGGTAAAGAATGCCGGCGGGACGCACACTACCGATGTGTTGTTCGATTCGTCTCAGCAAAACTTCGCCATTATCGACCATGATCGCCGTAGCTTTATGTTCATTGACAAACAGTCGATGGAAGGCGTGGCCAATGAAGTTCAAGGTATGATGGATAAAATGAGAGAACAAATGGCTGCAAAAATGGAAGACATGAGTCCAGAAGAGGCTGCCAAGTTCGAACAAATGCTTAGCGGGATGCTACCCGAGCATGCACCGCCATCGACCAAGGAATTTATCGACACCGGGGACACCAAATCGGTCAATGATTTCGAATGCCGCATCTACCAGGTGCTCGACAACGGCAAGCCGCAGGCCCAGATCTGTGCCGCGGGGCGCACCGAACTAGGCTTGCCACCGCAGGACTACAAAGCGTTGAAGTCTATGCACATACACGCGGATGAGCTCGCTGCCAAAGCCGCCTCTATGGCCGGCCCGCTAGCGTCACAGATACCGCGACTCGGCTCGAAGGAGGTCGATGGCATCCCGGTGGAGGTGAAGGATTCCAGTGGCGGAAACACTGTGGAGACTAGCCTTGTCAGCGTGTCCGTCAAGTCAGTGCCCTCAAATCTCGTCGAGATCCCGGAAGGCTATAAACTATCGCACATGCCATCTTTATCTCAATAGCATGGTGTGACAATGTTGTCTCAAACTGCAGACCACCAGGACATCCAGCTATGCCAAAATCGTTAGCGGATTTTGTCCGCGATGCAAAATCACGCATCCGTGAACTAGACTGCTCAGAACTCCATAGAATGATACAGAGCAACTCCGATCTATTAGTAGTGGACGTGAGAGAACCCGTAGAGTTTTCAGAAGGTCACATTGCAGATGCATTGAATATACCCCGAGGAATTCTGGAATCTGCAGCCGACCCCTCATTCGACAAGCGCAATGAACGATTGTGCAGGGCCCACAACTCCCCTGTTGCAGTGTATTGTGCCACGGGTGGCCGCAGTGCTATGGCGGCGGATGTCTTACAACAGATGGGCTTTGAAGATGCGGTAAGTTTGCAAGGCGGAATTACCGCCTGGATTAAACAAGGTTACGCCACCGAAAAGACTTAGAAGTTCTAAACGTTTTTTGAAAACAGTTACAAAACAATAGCAACACCCGCACGTCGTCGATCGCCCACACCTTCAAAGCCGCTGCTGCCTCTACAGATCGTATGCGCACCGCCGAAGTAGAAATCTACATCGTCCCAAAGTCGATGCTCAGGATAGCGTCTCAGCAGCTTTTCAACCTCAGCGGATGGAAACCCGCCTTCTACGTATAACACGTCTTGCTCGTAGTGGACACGAGGGCTGCCAACGGCAGGCTCTACCGCCAGGCCAAAATTTATCAGATTGAGGAATACCTGCAGCAGCGCTGTCCTTATTCGATTTGATCCGCCGGAACCTGTTGCTATTTCCCGTCCGTCGGGGAATAGAACCAGGCTCGGTGCCATCATAGAGCTCATGCGTTTATCTGGTCCCCATCGGTGGAAGCCATAAGGATTCAAGTCTTCTTCCCCAAGCATGTTATTTAGCATGATCCCAGTTCCTGGGAGCACGGTGCCGCAACCCTCACCATTGGAGACGGTCAGAGACGCCGTATTGCCTAACTCATCCATAACATTTACGTGAGTAGTACCGCGCATGGACAACGCATGCTGGCTCAGTTGGCGCCGTAGTGCTTGCAGATATTGATCGTCGAGTAGTTGATCGAGGTCTGGGCAGCTCGAGTCTGTATCGCTTGTCGCCCGTGCCCGTGTCTCATTGGTGTGTCGCATCACTTGGGCCAACAAGTCTAAATACTCCGTGCTGCCAAATCCAAGCTCCTTTACATTGGCCGACTCTAACAGCCGCAGTGCGAAAACGATTAACGGCCCTCCCGCAGATGGGGGTGGATTAGTGAGCACCCGCGCACCACAGTAATCCACAATCAGTGGATCACGAATCACGACCTCATAGTCGTTCAGATCGGCCAGGGAAAGGTAACCGCCGCCGTTAGCGCATTGATCAACAATCAACCGCGCGATCTCACCCCGATGGAAAAGGTCCTCACCTTCGATTCCAAGAATTTCTATGATGTCGGCAAGCTCAACATTGCGGAGTAAATCGCCGATTTCTATAAACTGGTACTCCGATCCCGGCCGCCGATAAATTCGACGCACACTATCTGTCGCGGTGAATATCGGTTTAACAAGATTTAGGATGTGCGCTTGCATCGCAGTAACCGCAATCCCGTCGCGTGCAGCTTGAACCACCGGTGCCACTATCTCGGCTAATGGCATTGCACCCAAGCTTCTGTGCACCTCAAACATGCCGCGCACACAACCCGGCGTAGCAACCGCACCCAGACCGATATGAAACTCCTGGGTAGCGCTGCCAAAATCCACTTCAATGGGAGCAAAATCGAGATCAGCCTCATTGGGCTGACATTTGGGGGTCTGGGCGAAAAAGTCGAACACTTTGGCGCGACCCACTGCAGGTTTAGCCAGCAAGAAACCGCCTCCGCCTAGCGAAGCAAGCACCGGCTCCGCCACACAGGCCATAAAGAACGCCCCGACCACCGCGTCAAAGGCGTTTCCCCCGGCACGCAGAATCTCAGCAGCGGCATTGGCGGTCGCATCATGGCCCGCGGCTGTAACTCCTCGACTTTTAGTCTTCATAGGTTCTCAACGAATGGTGATAGCGGTTCAGTCAGATCCACGTAGATACCAAGCTAGCAACCGCGGCCAGGTTCACCCAAGCCCGAAAGGGCAAGTAAACTCAACCCTCGCTCAAAAATGATATCATCGGCGGTCCCAAAACGCGCACACCAAACCGAACTGCAAGCAAACAGGGGTAGTCCATGTCCTACCGACACATAAAGGTTCCTAAAGAAGGCAAAAAGATAACAATCAAAGCAGATCGGATTGTAGTGCCCGACGATCCCATCGTCGGTTTCGTCGAGGGAGATGGGATCGGTCCGGATATCACCAGTGCAAGTATGCGGGTCTGGGATGCGGCGGTTAGTAAAGCCTATGGCGGGAAGCGAAAGATTCACTGGTGCGAACTCTACCTGGGTGAAAAAGCAGCAGGGCTTTACGACGGTGACTATTTCCCTAGCGAGACTCTAGACGCCGCACGCGACTTAATTGTCTCAATTAAGGGACCCTTGACCACTCCTATAGGCGGAGGATTTCGCTCGCTAAACGTGTCTTTACGTCAAGATCTTGACCTTTATGCATGCGTACGCCCGGTGCGCTATTACAGCGGCGTACCTTCGCCGCTGCGTCATCCCGAGGAAGTGGACATAATAATCTTCCGCGAAAACACTGAAGACGTCTACGCGGGTATCGAATACCAGAGTGGCACTGAGGACAACATAAGACTCGCCAGATTTCTGCGTGAAGAAATGGGGGCGACATTCTTTGAAGACGCGGGGCTTGGTGTGAAGCCTGTTAGCCCGTTTGGTTCGAAGCGCTTAATACGCAAAGCGATTCAATACGCCATTGGCAACAGGCGCGAAAGCGTAACTCTTGTGCACAAAGGCAACATCATGAAGTTTACCGAGGGCGCATTCCGAAATTGGGGATATGAGCTCGCTAAAGAAGAATTTGGAGAGTACGTTGTCACCGAGGAAGAGTTATACGCCCTGCACGGCGGCAAGGCCCCGGAAGGAAAAATCGTTATCAAAGATCGAATCGCAGATATCATTTTTCAACTGTTGCAGCTCAGACCCGCCGAATTCGATGTAATCGCAACGATGAACTTGAACGGTGACTACTTGTCCGATGCCGCTGCTGCAGAAGTGGGCGGGGTTGGCATAGCCCCGGGAGCCAACATCGGTGATCATGTAGCAGTATTCGAAGCCACCCACGGTACTGCACCCAAATACGCTAATCAGAACAAGGTCAATCCCAGCTCGTTGCTGCTGTCTGGGGGTATGATGCTTGAATATATGGGATGGAAAGAAGCCGCCGATCTTATCAACGCGGCCTATCCCAAAGTCATTGCTGACAAAACCGTCACCTATGATTTTGCGCGACAAATGGATAGAGCCACGACGGTGTCCACCAGCGTTTTTGCAGACGCCCTGATCGCCAAGATCACGGGTAGCGCCGAAGATCTCGCTCATTTTGAGAGTGAGCGTCGTAGTGCCGTTGACAAAGCCCGCAAGCAACGCGAGGCTCAACGCATAGCAGATCCGCTGGAAGCGATGAAGGACTCCGGGCGGCAGCCCAGCACCGCCGCAGGAGTGATGTCACCGATACAAAGCGTACCGGCAGACACTTCCGTAGAAGAGGCAATGCGCAAGATGCGTGAGCTCGAGATCAGCTCTATCGTGGTGGAACCCGCCGAGGACGGTCAATGGGGCATCATGACCCAACGGGACATCGTCACCAAGATCCTGGGTGCAAACAAATCTCCCAGCAACGTCCCAGTCACGAGCATCACCAGTAAACCGCTGATCACGGTCCCACCAGACCTAACACTACGCTTAATATCCAAAACCATGATGGACAACAACATCCGTCGTGTTGCGGTGCAAGACAAAGGCATTCCCGTGGGCGTGGTGTCGGAAACCGATTTGTTCCGTATCGTCGAGGAATTCGGTTGGGATCCGGAGGAGTGACTACGCTTGTTCGAGTAGGGGTGTCATGGCTCGCCTGCCGCGCGGGCGTCGCCATCATACCGATAAGCTGCCGACACCGCCTTGAGGGCCCCTCACGAGCCGCATGATTAGCGGCCCAAACGCGACCACTATACCCATCGTGATAAACGCTGCGCCCCAGGACGCGACAGAGCTTCCACCCCCGGTAGTGTCCAACACCAATCCAACAACGAGCGGACTCAAACATGCGCTCAGAAATCCGCATAACGACTGTACCGCCATAGTAGCGCCCCGACGGGCCGGTTCGGCACTTTGCACCGTGCCGGCATGCAGCACTGCGGAATCCCCTTGCACTAACATGGCATAGCCCAGACACAAAGCGACCACCAAGGGGTAGTAAAGCTCGGCGGCAAACCCGATACCAAATGCGCACGCCGCTGAAGCCCACATGAACAACTTCAGCACCGCATTGTGCCCCCATCGAAGGGATAGTTCCGCACCACCAATGCTTGCGCACATTGCTAGAAAACCGGCAATGGCCATGACCGTGGTTGGCGTCCAGTAATCGGCAGTGACGGCTTGTACACTCAAACAGAAGGTCAGAAAAGCGACCATCCACGAGCGCACCCCGAATAACTCCCACATGTGTGCAGCGTATCCCAAGATATAAGCCATCGCTCGCCGGTTGCGAATTACCGGTCGAAAATCGAGGAGATGAGTCTGTGGGCTGTCGACCGCTACTAAAACGTCGCGCCGCAAAGTAATTGCCGCCATCACCGCGGCCACAATGGTGGCTGCTGCGGCGATACCGAACGCCGCGCGCCAACCGAACTGTGATCCAATTTCACCCGAGACCAGGAAAGACACGCTGGTGCCAAGACTAAATGTAGCGGTGTACCACGCGATGGCTCGGGATTGGGTGCTCCCTGCCAAGCGGTCCACTTGGGCTTTCAACCCTGGGATAAATGTACCCGCAAGGCCAACACCCCCCAATACTCGAAACACCAACGCGGACCAAAAACCTTGGGCCAACAGCGCAAACAGCAGAGAACCACAGCCACCAACCAAAGCGAAAATTAAGTAGATGGCGCGAGCGTCTCTGCGATCTGTGAGGCTCGCCAGCATCGGCACAGCAACTGCGTAGCCTGCGAAATAGATACCGCTAACCCAGCCGGCCTCGGTATAACTAAGTCCCCATTCGTCCAAGAACCCAGGCACCAGGGCGGGAAAGGCGAAGGCGCCCAGCATTGTGAGCACCTGCGCTACACACATTGTGACTATCAAGGCCATTAAGGCACAGGCACAGCAGGGAGTTAGGCTCTGAAGTGTCGTCTAGCGTTTCGATTTGCCCTTGCCGGAAGAGCCCGACTGCTTACGTTTGCGCTGAGCGCGCACTCGGCGCTTGACTAGGGGCGTGAGGATACTCGCTGCACCCACGAGCACGACCGCGGCACCGATGAGATAAACCCCTGATGGCAATCGGCCTTTGCCGTCGGAAGCGGTTTCTTCGGCCAACTCGCCGTCTACGATATCGACACGATGAACTCTCCGGGTGACTTTGTCTCCGGGGGCAAACGTCACCCGAATACCGTACTCGCCATCCACCGCCTCAATTTTAAGCTCTTTATTGATATCGGCATCGTGCAGATGCAGTTGAATGCCATACGCGCCTTTGTCATCGGTGCGTGCGTTACCGATGACTTCACGCTCAAATCTGATGGTTATAGGTTCGTCGGCCAACGGCTTTCGATCCTTGTCGAGTACGAATCCCTGAATTTCGTAGCGGTGGTCGACTTCGTGAGTTGCAACAACAATCGGGGGGAACACCGTGATGACCCATGCGACAAGCGCTAAACACGGCAAGAGACCGT